>NZ_DATIND010000043.1 GCF_035474595.1 Longimicrobium sp. | reverse complement strand
GACGCTTCCGCGCACCGATTCCGGTGCGAAACAGGACGAAACGGCACGCCCGGAGCTCCCCTGGACGCTGGGCCTGCTGACGACCCCCGGTTTGAGGAGTCGGGCGAAGCCCAAGCACTGTTTTTTAGCATCCTGCTAAGTCCCAAGTCCTAAGTCCCAAGTCCCGAATTCGCCTGTGCCGGCCAGCACTCAGCACTCAGCACTCAGGACTTAGGACTTAGGACTTGGGACTACTTTACTCCACCTTCCGCCTCTCCAGATCGTGGCGCGCGCGGGCCCTGTCGCCGGCCGGGTTGGTCTTCTGGTCGCGGTAGACGTACTGCACGATCCCGTAGTCGAGCGACACGTTCTCCAGCGGAACCTCGCCCGGCCCGCCCGAGATGCTGTAGTTGGAGATGACGACGTGCTCCATCGCCACGGTCAGGTATTCGACCGCCGGGTCGCCGGGCGCCGCGCCGCTGCGGAAGCACCTCAGCGTCGCCTTGCCGATCTGCTTTCCGCTCCAGCAGATCTTCAGCAGCTCGTGCATGGAGGAATCGACATACTTGGTGAAGGTGAGGTTCTGGTGCACCGCCTGCTCGGCCGTTCCGCTCCCCGCCTCGACGCGCGTGGGGCTGGTCGGCTGCACGAAGCCGTGGCTCCACGACAGGACCTCGATCTCGCCCTCGTGCTGCGGGGCCGTGCTCGACCCGGCGATCGTCGGGTTCTCGAACTTGAGATACATGTTGCTGGACATCGGCGGCGAACTCCTCGTGGCGTGGGCTTTTCGCGGGAACACGGGCACTGCGGTAGACGGAAACCGCGGCCGGCCCGAGTGGAAGGTGCGCGGGCTGGCCCCCCCACCGGCGGCTGAAGCCGCAGCGCCGCAGCAACAACTACGGGAAGCCTCGCAAACCGCGCGAGGCTGATCCGCTCGCTACGCGGCATCGGCGCTCACGACCGCGCCTCCTTTCATCCTCCAGGGACGAGCGCAGCG
Source organism: Longimicrobium sp. (assembly GCF_035474595.1). Classification (NCBI taxonomy): domain Bacteria; kingdom Pseudomonadati; phylum Gemmatimonadota; class Longimicrobiia; order Longimicrobiales; family Longimicrobiaceae; genus Longimicrobium; species Longimicrobium sp. Next base: position 27,912 of record NZ_DATIND010000043.1, on the reverse strand, counting down.
CGGGGATGACTCGGGATGACGTCGGGGGGGCCTACCTGAACTTTCCGTCCTTCCAGCCGCGGTACGACATGCAGCTGAGCCGCGCGGGCTCGTAGGCGTCGTCGTCCACCTGGCCGCCGCGGGTGCGCGCGACGGCTGTCATGCTGTCGGCCATCGCGCGGCAGCGGCGGTCGTCGGCCTCGTAGCGCTCGCGCGCGGCCGGGTTGGCGCCCGCACCGCCGCACGCGGAGAGGAGCACCGCCGCGACCAGGAGCGCGCGCGTGCCCGGGGCTGGTCGCGGCGCGTACGTCGTCGTGGGCCCCGCCATGGCATCTCTCCGCCGGAATGTGTGGAGGGCAAGCTAGGCATCCCCACGCCCGGGCGACAAGGCTGCTCTCCAGCCGCCGTTCCATCGCCCCACTTCTTTACATCTCCTTAACGCCGCCCGCCTCCGTCTTTGTGCGGCCTTTACGGCCCGCGCCCCATCCTTCCCTTCACGAACACGGAGGGAGCCGATGGGCACACGACCGCGAAGCATCCTTCCCCTCCTGCTGGCGCTGGCCGCCTGCGGGTCGCCGCCGCGCGCGGCGCGGGAGCCGGCCAACGCGCGGGCGCTGGACGGCGCGTGGGCGGTGGAGTTCGTGCTGGAGTCGCCGCTGCTCCCCGGCCACATGCCCCCGCACCGCACGCTCCGCGGCCGGCTGGCGCTGCTGCGCAATGCGGCGCTCGCCGACCAGGCGGACCTGGCCGGGCGGCCCACGCACTCGGGGAGCTACGCCACGCGCTTCGGCCCCTTCGGCTTCGAGATCGACGGCGGGCGCGGGGTGCCGGCGCTGGAGGCGCGCGTCACGCCGGGGGACTCGGTAGAGATCACGCTGCAGCCCGGCGACCCCGCCGCGGTGCGGATGCAGGGGCTTCTCGCGGGCGATTCGGTCGCGGGGACGTGGATGTACGACCACTACCGCGGCGGGGCCGCCTCCGGGCGGTTCGTGATGCGCCGGCGCTGAAGACGAAGACGGCGAGGGTTCAGCTTCATCCCCCGCCGTAGGCATCTCGATGTTTCGGGCGATGAAGAGCCCCGGCGGCTATCCGGCTGCCGGGGCTTTCACGTCCTCCCCCGAACGGTCTCCCGTCCCGCGCACCGCCGGCGTGGTGCGCCGTTTCCCCGCATCTCCCACCGCCCGCCGTGGGGCGATCTCCCGCATCTCCCGAGCCGCCTCCCCGCAAGGAATACCGCGGAGTGCCGACATCCGGCGCCGCGGCCAAATCCCATATTCGCATGAGAAAAGGAGAGAGCCCGATGGTGACCCGGACGTCCGAACACGCGATCCGCGCCCTGCTGTTCCTGGCCCGGCACTCCGGGGGCGAGTGCGTTCCCGCCGAGCGCATCGCGCGGGCGCTGGGGGCGCCGGCCAACTACCTGTCCAAGACGCTGAACGCGCTGGCCAGGCAGGGGATCGTGTCCAGCACGCGCGGCCCCGCCGGCGGCTTCCGGCTGCGCAGGCACCCGGCGCGGGTGACGCTGGCCGAAGTGGTGGCGACGTTCGACGACGCCCGCCCGCGCGCCGTCTGCCTGCTGGGCGACCGCCCGTGCGACGGCCTGCACCCCTGCCGCGCGCACGCCGCCTGGAGCCGCGTCTGCGCCGAGATGCGGGCGCCGCTGGGCGCCACCACGCTGGCCGGCCTGCTGGAACCGAGCGAGATCGAGGAAATCTCCGCCGCCGGGACTTCCGGCCGCGACGACCGGGTGGCGATCGCCGCCTGACCCATGCACGAGGGAACCACCATGAGCACGCTGCTCGAGCAGGAACCCGTCACCACCGCGCGCCGCCCCGCTCCGCGCCGCGACACGCCGCCGAGGACGCCCCGGCACGGCCTCCCGTGGGTGCTGCTCATCCTCCTGGCCGCGGTGGCTGTCATCGCCGCGCTGGGGTGGGCCGCCCGCGAGCGCGCCGCCTCGGCGTCCGGCGCCGCCTTCCGCGCGCCGATCCCGGTGCGCCAGGCGCCCGCCATCCGCGGTGAGGAGATCGCCGAGCTGACCACGCCGCCGAACGTGCCGAAGCCGATCACGCGGACGTACGCCACGAAGGTCATCGTCAACCTCGAGATCGTGGAGAAGACGATGCGGCTGGCCGACGGCGTGAGCTACACCTTCTGGACCTTCGGCGGCTCGGTGCCGGGGCGCTTCATCCGCGTGCGCGAGGGCGACCAGGTGGAGCTGCACCTGAAGAACCACCCGGGGAGCATGGTGCCGCACAACATCGACCTGCACGCGGTGACCGGCCCCGGCGGCGGCGCCGAGGCCACCACCACGATGCCCGGGCACGAGAGCGTGCTGCGCTTCACCGCGCTGAACCCCGGCCTGTACGTGTACCACTGCGCCTTCGCGCCCGCGTCGCTGCACGTGGCCAACGGGATGTACGGGATGATCCTGGTGCAGCCGAAAGAAGGGATGACGCCGGTGGACCGCGAGTTCTACGTGATGCAGGGCGACTTCTACACGAAGGGCGCGTACGGCCAGCCGGGGCTGCAGCCGTTCGACCTGCAGAAGGCGGTGGACGAGCGCCCCGACTACGTGGTCTTCAACGGCGCGGTGGGCTCGCTGACCGGCGACCACGCGCTGAAGGTGCGCACCGGCGAGACCGTGCGGCTGTTCGTGGGCAACGGGGGGCCGAACCTGACCAGCTCCTTCCACGTGATCGGCGAGATCTTCGACAACGTGTACGCCGAGGGGAGCACGGTGGCGCAGCACAACGTGCAGACCACCAGCATCCCCGCCGGCGGCAGCGCCATCGTGGAGTTCCGCACCGAGACACCGGGAAAGCTGGTGATGGTGGACCACGCGCTCTTCCGCGCCTTCAGCAAGGGCGCCGTGGGGCTGATGCAGGTAGACGGCGAGCCGCTGCACGGCGCGTTCGCGGGGCGGATTTCGGAGGGGCCGTTTACGCAGAAGTGAAGAACAGAAGTCCCAAGTCCTAAGTCCCAAGTCCTAAGTGGATGGAGACGGGGATAGTGAAGTCCGCACCCACTTAGGACTCAGGACTTAGGACTTAGGACTTAGGACTTAGGACTCAGGACTTAGGACTTGGGACTTAGGACTTAGGACTCAAGCACTCAGCACTCAGCACTTTCACCCGATTCGATCCCATGCGCGCCTCCACCCTCTTCCTCGCCCTCACGCTCGCGCTGCCGCGCCCCGCGGCGGCCGCCGGCGCCCGGCCGCCGGAGATGGCGCGCATCGCCGGCGGCACCTACACGCCGCTGTTCGCGAACGGGCGCCGCGAGGTGGCGGTGCGGGGCTTCGCGCTGGACCGGCACGCCGTCACCCGCGCGGACTTCCTGGCCTTCGTCGCCGCGGGCCCGCAGTGGCGGCGCACACGGGTCCGCCGCGCCTTCGCCGACGCGGGATACCTGGGCGCGTGGGCAGGCGACCTGTCCGCCGGGTCCGCGGCCGAGGCGCGGCGGCCGGTGACGCAGGTGAGCTGGTTCGCGGCGCGGGCGTACTGCGCCTGGCGCGGCAAGCGCCTGCCCACCACCGACGAATGGGAATACGCCGCGCGGGCCAGCGAGACGGCCCGCGACGCCTCGCGCGATCCGCGCTTCGTGGCCCGGCTGCTGGCGATGTACACCTCGCGCGAGGGCCGCCGCGGCGCGGTGGAGTCCACCTTCCGCAACGCCTGGGGCGTGTGGGACCTGCACGGGCTGGTGTGGGAGTGGACGGACGACTTCAACGGGACGCTGGTGTCCGGCGACTCGCGCGCCACCGGCGGGCGCGACCACCAGCTTTTCTGCGCCGCCGGGGTGATCGGCGCCACCGATCCCGGCAACTATCCCGCCTTCCTGCGCTACGGCTACCGCGCCGCGCTGGAGGGCCGCACCGTCGGCGAGGGCCTCGGCTTCCGCTGCGCACAGGATCTCTGACCATGTCCACCCCGCTCCGCCGCTCCGCCCTCGTCCTCCTCGCCGCGCTGGCCGCCTGCGGCCGCGGCCCCGCCGCCGCTCCGCGCATGGCCCCCGCGTCGGACTTCTCCGTGTACGACCTGGAGTCGCCGTGGACGGACCAGGCGGGCCGGAGCCGCCCGCTGGGCTCGCTGGCCGGCAGGGTCCAGGTGGTGGCGATGACGTACACGCACTGCGCGCACACCTGCCCCATGATCGTCGGCGAGTTCAAGCGCATGGAGGCCGGGCTGACGAAGGAGGAGGCCGGGCGCGTGGGCTTCGTCCTCTTCTCGCTCGACCCCGCGCGCGACACGCCGGCGCGGCTGGCGGAGTACGCGCGCACCGCCCGGATGCAGCCCGCGCGGTGGACGCTGCTGACGAGCTCGGACGAGCAGGTGCGCGAGCTCGCGGCGCTGCTGGGCATCCGCTACCGCCCCGAGGGCGGGGGCGAGCTCTCGCACTCCAACGCGTACCTGGTCCTGGACGCGCGGGGGCACGTCATCTACCGCCACGACGGGCTGGAGGGCGGGGTCGACGAGCCGCTCGCGCGGATCCGCGCCTCGCTCGCATCCCCGCCGCTCGCCGAGTGACGCGCTCCCGCTGAACCACGGCGGGGTGAGGCCGGTCCCCCGCCTTCACCGCCAAAGGATGAGCCCCATGATCGCCATACATCCGCTCCGTGCCGCCGCCTGCGCCGCCGTGGCGCTCCTCGCCGCCGGATGCGCCACCGCCCACGCGCCGCCCGCCGCGCCCATCGCCACCAGCCGCCTGGGGATCACCAGGTCCACCGGCACCGTGCCGGCCGGCGTGGTGCAGCTCGAGGCCGGCTACAGCCGCGCGCGGCTGGACCAGCGCACCCGCCACGCCTTCGGCGAGACCCTGGTGCGCGTGGGGCTGGATGCGCGCACCGAGCTGCGCGGCAGCGTGCCGTCGTACATGCGCACCGTTACGCCGGCCACCACGATGCAGGGGATGGGGGATGCGGCGCTCAGCGTGAAGCACCGCCTGCGCGACCCCGCCGGCTGGGTGCCAGCCGTGGCGCTCACGGCGGGCGCCACGCTTCCCACCGGCGCGAAGGGAGTCGGCGCGGGAGATTTCCAGCCCGAGGGCGCCGTCTCGGCCGAGTGGGAGCTGCCGCGCGGCCTGCGCGCGCTGGGGATGGCCACCTGGCGCGACGCCGTAGTCTCCGGCGACCGCCATGGCATGGCCACGCTCTCCGCCGCCGGCCGCACGAGCATCGGCAGCGCCGCCGCGGGGCAGCTGGAGTACGCGCGCACCACGTCCACGCGCGCGGGGGCGGCGGACGTGAGCCAGCTCCGCGCCACCGCCGCGCTGCGCCTGGGCCCCAACCTCCAGCTGGACGGCTGGGCCGGCCGCGCCACCAGCGCCGGGAAGCACGAGTACCTCCTCGGCATCGGCTTCGCGCGCCGCTGGTAAGGGTGATCGGGCCAGCGGCGTGAGGTTCGTGCGGCTGCGGAGTTCTCCGACGGCAGCGTCACGCGGAGTCACCGGAGTCAACAGAGTCAGCGGAGCCGGCGGAGATCGAACGCCGTTGGCTTCGCTGACTCCGTGTGGCTTTCAGCCGTTCATCCCGGCCGTGAAGGCGGAGGCTTGTTGCTCCGGCGAGCGATTCCTATCGTGTAATCGCCACCATCACCTCTCTCCAGGTTCCCACGACGCGCCCCACCGAAAACCGGCGCCGCCGGACCATCTGTAGCTGTACGGCAAACCCGACCCGATCTCCCTCCTCGATCGACGCATCATGGAATCCATCCACGTCCGAATCCGCAGCGCGCTGGACAGGATCGCGCGCACCGACCCCCGGCTGAGCGCCGAGCTGGCCGAATTCCGCGCGAGGAACGTCACCCGGATGGCCGCCGCCAATTTCGCGGCCGACCTGGGCATGCGGGACATGGAAACCGCGCTGGCGCTGGACGCGGTTACGCTGCCGCTGGTGCGCCCGGTGCTGCCCGTGATCATGGGCGAAGCCGCCCTCCACTTCCTGAACGTCGAGAGCGAGCGCTGGCGCGAGCGGCTGACGAAGGCTCACGACAACCTCATGCGCGCGGTGCGGGCGACCGGAAGGATCGAGGCCGTCGGAACCGACCAGGCGTGGCTCGGCACGGGGTTCCTGATCGAGAACGACGTCGTGGTGACCAATCAGCACATCGCACACAAATTCGCCGATCGGGAGGGAGAGGACTTCAACTTCAGGGTCCTTGCCGGTACCGAGCGGATGACCGCATCGATCGACTGTCTGGAGGAGTTTGGAAACGACGCGGACGAGAGCCGGACGTACAGGGTCGTCGACATTCTCCACCTGCAGATCGGCGAGATCCCCGACGTGGCGTTCCTCCAGGTGGTGCCCAACGACACGAACGCGTTGCCGGATTCCCTCCGCCTCGCTTCGGCGCCGGCCGCCGCCGAGGACTTCGTCGCCGCGATCGGCTATCCGTCGCGGAACGACCAGTTCGCCGACCAGAAGTTCATCGAGGCGCTTTTCCCGGACGGGTTCGGGAAGAAGTGCCTTGCCCCGGGCCAGATCACCGGCGCTGCCGATGGCGTGCTCCACCACGACTGCAGCACGCTGAGCGGCAACTCGGGGTCTCCGGTGGTGAGTCTGTCGAGCGGAGAGGTGGTGGGGCTGCACTTCCGCGGCGCGAACGTCAACAAGAACCACGCGGTTCCCGCGGCCCGCGTGGCGGAGCAGCTGCACCTGGCGGGACGCAGCCTCCGCCCTGGAGGGGGCCCCGCCCGGCGGAATGATGCGGGCGTCTTCGCCGGTGGGGCGGCGGCTCCGGTGCGGGTGAATGTCCCCGGTACCGTGAGGATTCCGATCCAGGTCACGATCACCCTGGGCGAACCGCAGGTCGCCACCGCGGGCGCTGGAGAGGGCGAGGAGCGGGAGTAGGCTGGGGTCCCGGGAGCGGAGCGGCGGCCCTGGCGAACCAGGCGAAGCGGGGCTCCGGACGACCGTCCGGAGCCCCGCGGCGTGCCGTCAGCTGCCGCGCGCCGTGATGCAGGTGATGAACCGGCCCTGTTCCTCTTCCACGAACACCGGGATCGACGTGTCCGCGGGCTCATCGAACAGGCAGTAGAACGCCGCGAAGTGCCCGGCCCGCGTATCGGGATCCGCCTTGTCGCGCGGCGAGGGAAAGTCGGTGGCGGTCACGTGCTGCACCACGAGCTCGACGTTGCCCGCCGCATTGGGCAGGAGCTCCGGCAGCTCTTCCACGTCGCCCTCCGCCGGCGCCTCTCCCTCTGGCCGGAACCGCTTGCGCTGCCAGCTCAGCTTCCCGGCCTCGAGCGGAATGGACCACACGACCTCCTGCGCCAGGGGCTGGTCCGTGTCCTGGAAGTGCCAGATGGCGGCGGACTCGGTCTCGTCCACCTCGCACTTCCCCCCCTCCATGACCACGCGGGAGATCACGGACTGCTGCCTGGCCGCGCCGAGCAGCGCGGGGTTCACCGGACCGTTGGTGGCGCTCAGGTCGGGGATCTGGACCGGAAGCGTGGAATCCACCCCGTTCCCCGGGAAGACGAGCTCCCATCCCTCCATCTCGATGAAGTCCTTCACGCCGCCGCCCTCGGGCATCAGCACGAGCCCCTGCTCCTTTACGAAGCCCAGCCGCCCCCCCGGCTTGTCGTAGATGACACGGACCACGTGCTTCTCGACGCCGGCGGCCGAGGCGGCACTCTCACCCGCCCCGTGGCCGCCGTCGCCGTTGCCGGTCGCGGAATGGCAGCTGCCTTCCCGGGTCGTGTCCGGCATCAGGACGTGCATGCGCTTGTTCTTCTCGTCGGGGACGAAGAAGCACATGCAGCGGAACCTGATCTTGAGCACGGCGGGCTTTGCGCCGGTTGCGCCTTCGGGCATGACTGCCTCTCTCTGTCGGGTGTTTTCATGGTTGGTGAGGTGTTTCATCTTCCCACGTAGCGGAACCCCGCCCAGGCGGACGGCGAGCGGAGCGCCGGGTCCGCCGAGCCCAGCAGGCGGAGCTGGGCCGCGCGCAGGGCCGCGGTGGCCGAGCCGCCGGAGCGGTACGCGCGGTGGAGCTCGATCATCAGCGGTTGCGTCAGCGCATCGTCCACCTCCCACGTTCCTCCGATCACGCCGCCCGCGCCCGCGGCCAGCAGCGCGCCCGCCAGCCCGCTGAACCCGCTCGCGCGCCCCGCGCTGGCGCTGCGGCACGCCGCCAGCACCACCAGCGGCTCGCCGGAAAGGTCGAGCTGCGCCAGCTCCCCGGCGGTGAGGCGGCCCGGGCCGGGATGCCCCGGCTCCGGAGCGAGCGCCAGGTACGAGCGCTCCGGCCGCTCGTCGTCGAACACCGCGTGCCCCGCGTAGTGCACCATCCCCGCCGAGCGGAGCGCCGCCCTGAATGCCCCCGCCGTGGCCGCGCGGTCCGTCACCACCCGGGAGCGCGGGTACCCGGCGGCGATCGCGCGGACCTCCGCAGAAGCGCCCGCCAGCCGCTCCAGCCCCGGGTTCTCGCCCGGCGCGAACGCCGGGTCCGCGACGAACACCGCCGCCGCCCCTGTGCCCCGCGGCGCCGGCCGCGCCGCCTCGCGCAGGCTGGCGGCGAAGCGCACCGGATGGTCCTCCAGCAGGTACCGACCCCGCCGTGCGTCGCGGAGCGCCGCGAACGGCACCCGCGCCAGGTCGCCGTACGCCACGATCACCAGCGGCGTCTCCGCGCCCCCGAGCCGTGCCTCGACCGGGCGGAGGAGCCAGTCGTAGAGCAGCGCGAGCGGCTCCCGGACTTCCGCCTCGGCCGCCCCGCCCTCCAGCAGCGACCGCAGGTGGGTGAGGGTGCGGACGAGCCGCGCCGTGTCCACCGTGGTCCGTGAGAGCTCCAGCCGCCGCCCCTCCACCGTCCATACCAGCAGGGTGTCGGCGACCAGCGCGTACTCCACCGCCACCTCCCCGGGCCGCGCGCGGAGCGGATCTCCCAGCCCCTCACGGCCCGAGCGCCCCACCGGAGCGAGCGAGGCACGCCCCCGGTCCAGGTAGGCCAGCGCGTCGCCCGGCCGGTTCGCCGCGAGCTGCAGCATCACCACCCGGTCCACCACGGCGCGCGCGGCGTCGAACACGGCGGCGCGCCGGGGCTCCATGCGGATCGAGTCGCGCCGCTGCTCCAGCATGGCGAACGCCTCCCTCATCCTCACCTCGCCGCCGGCCAGGTCACCCGCCGCCAGCCGCGCGTCCGCGGCTCCCACCACGGCGGGGAAGGCGAGATAGGGGATCCCCTTCCCGTTGAAGAAGCGCGCGGCCAGGTCGTACCCCGCCGCCGTCGCGGGCCTGGACGCCGCGGGAGCGGTCGCGCCCGTCGCAAGGGCCAGGTCGGCTTCCAGCCAGCTCCGCGTCACGGGGTCGGTGACCGGCGCCAGCGCGGCGCGTCCCGCCTCGACGTCGCGGCGCGCCCGGGCGAGTTCGCCGACCGAGGCCAGGAGCGTGGCGCGGGTGAGCCGGGCCTCGGCCACGAGCGTCGCGTTCCCGGTGCGCAGCGCGGCTCCCACCGCTTCGTCCCGCACCCGCACCGCGGCGCGCGGCAGGCCGTCCTCGGCGGCCGCGTCGGCGATGGAGCCGAGCACGTTGTGCAGCCGCTTGGAGCCGCGGTACGGGCGCAGCAGGGCCAGCGCGCGGGACGCGGCCGCGTAGCCGGCATCCATGTCGTGCAGCGCGAACTGCGCGCTGCAGAGCATGTCCAGGGACGAGCCCTGGTTCTCGCGCTCGCCGGTCCGGGCGAAGAATCGCGCGGCTTCGCGGGCCGCTTCGGCCGCGGAATCGTAGCGGTCGCCGCGGAGCAGGCTGCCCGCGAGGCTCCACCGGGCGCGCGCGGCCAGCGCGGGATGCCGCACCGTGTCCGCGGCGGCGATCGCGGCGCGGAGCACCGGCTCGCCCTGGCCCGGCTTCCCGACCTGCACCAGCGCAACGCCCCACATCACGTTCGACCAGGCCAGCAGCGCGGGCGATCCATCCGCAGCACCCGCCGCGGCCCGGAACCGCGGAACGGCCGCCTCGAGCTGCACCGACTCGTACAGCGCCATTCCCGCGGCAAACTCGCGGTGCGCCCGCGCGAGCCTGGCCAGGCGGGCCCCGGCCGGCGTGGAGCGGATGGCGCGGACCGCGTCGGCCAGGGTGGCGTCGCCGCCGGGGCGCCGCTCCAGCGCATCGCCGACCACGCCGGTGAGGTGCAGCGAGGCACGCGCACGCTCCGCATCACCACCCAGCACCGCGCCGCCCCACGCGCCCAGCAACTCGCCGAACCCCAGGATCCGCGCGCCCTGCGGATCGGCCCGCGCCCACGCGGCGTACGCGGTGGGTGGCGCGCCCTCCGGCGGCGGCGCGGGAAGGGCTTCCACCGCGAGCGTCCGGCGCAGTCCCCGCTTCGCCGCGTCCGCCCAGCCGGAGGTGGAGTCCGCGTGGAGATAGGCGCGCCATCCCTGCTCCGCCGCGTCCACCAGCCCGAACCGCTGCAGCGCGAGCGCCCGGTTGTAGAGCGCCGGGAGGTAGCGCGGCTCGTGCTGGAGCGCCTCTTCGGCCAGGTCCGCCGCCTCCAGCAGGTCGCGGGGATCGGAGGTGCGGTCGGCGCGGACCAGGTACGCCGAGGCGAGGTCCGACAGCACCGGCGCGGGGCGCTCCGCCATCCTCCTCACGGTCTGCAGAGTAGAGATGGCCCGGTCCAGCGAAGTTACCGCGCCCGGCTCGGCGTGCAGGTCCACCAGCGCGGCGGCGTACAGCGACGCGGCATCGGCCTTCTCGCGCGCGGCGCGGGTGACGCGCGCCCCGAGCGTGGCCGAGGGCATCCACGGCGCGGCGGCGGCGCAGCGCTCGTAGCCCAGGGGGCTGGCCAGCGCGGGGAGCGGGGTGCAGGGATGGAAATCGGAGGATACGGACAGCCGCGGTCCCAGCGCGGGCGCGGAATGCAACTCGCGCGCGAGCTGCGCCAGCAACGCGTCGCGGATCGGAACGCGGCCGGCCGCGGCGTGCTCCCACGCGCGCCAGGTGCCGGCGGCGGCCCCGGCGACGACCAGCACGGGAGCGATGCGGAGCCAGGCTTTGCGGCGGTTCCCAAGCGTCGGCGGGCGGGCGGCGGAAGGACGGCGGCGGGGGATGAATCGCATTGCAGGAAGCGGTTACCGCGGAGTAAGGGGGAGGGTGATGCGGTGCCGGTGGCGATGAAGAGATCCTACGGTAGACGCTCTGGGGGCGGAGGGCAATACTCACATTTTTCCATCACTCGATCATCGCTCCGAACGTGGACGAAATCGCCGCAGCGGCCCACGTTTCCGGCTTGGGGACGATCGTCCGGCCCAGCCTCATAATCCGGGAAAAACCGCTCGCCTGATTTCGCTCCGTCCGTGCGAGGCCGCCGATCGGCCGGTGTGTATGTGGCACGAAAACGCGGCAACGAGACACACCGGGTCGACGGAGTCATATCAGCGGACCTCTTCCCCCTGGCTCCACCGACTCCGTGTGGTACCGTTGCCCCCGTGTGACTTTTCAGCCGTCCGTGCCCAGGCACTCCGGCCCGATCTCCGCGACGGTGCGGCAGCCGGCGAGGCCCATGGTCAGCTCGAAGTCGGCGACGAGGTTGCGGAGGAGCTCCAGCACGCCGGCCCGGCCATGCAGCGCCAGCGCGTATACGTACGGACGGCCGACGCACACGGCGCGCGCGCCCAGCGCCAGCGCCTTGAACACGTCCGCGCCGCCGCGGATGCCGCTGTCCATCAGCACCGGCACGCGCCCGGCGACGGCGTCCACCACGGAGGGGAGCGCGTCGAGGGCGGCGATGGCGCCGTCCACCTGCCGGCCGCCGTGGTTGGAGACGACGATGCCGTCCACGCCGTGGTCCAGCGCGCGGCGGGCGTCGTCGGGGTGCAGGATTCCCTTCAGCAGCACGGGAAGCTTCGTCCGCTCGCGCAGGAAGGGGAGGTCGTCCCAGGTGAGCGACGGGCGCGAGTAGGTGGCGATGAACCGCTGCACCGCCGCCAGCGGAACGCCGGAGCGCAGGTTCTTCAGGAACCCGCCGGGGTGCGCGCGCGTCAGCTCGGCGAAGGCGCGCAGCGTGTGCAGGTTCACCCTGCGCTTCTGCGCCGCGGCGGAGGGCGCGGGGTCGTTCAGGCTGGCCATGAAAACCGGATCGCTCACGTACTGGGCGATCCCCTTCCCCCGCAGGAACGGGAGATAGCCGAGGTCCAGGTCCCGCGCGCGCCAGCCGAGGAGCGTGGTGTCGAGCGTGACGACGATCGCCTCGCACCCGCTCGTCTCGGCGCGGTGGACGAAGCTCTCCACCAGCGCGTCGTTCTTGCTCCAGTAGAGCTGGAACCAGCGCGGCGCTTCTCCCATCGCCCGCGCGCACTCCTCCATCGAAACGGAAGCCTGGCTGGAGAAGATCATCGGCACGCCGGCCTCCGCGGCGGCGCGGGCGACGGCCAGGTCGGCGTCCGGATGCGCCAGCTCCAGCACGCCGATCGGCGCGACGAGGAGCGGCGCGGGAAGCGCGCGGCCGAACAGCTCGATCCCGATCTCCCGCTCGGAGACGTCGCGCAGCATGCGGGGGACGATGCGGCGGCGTTCGAACGCCTCGCGGTTCGCGCGCACGGTGCTCTCCGACCCCGCGCCGCCGGCCACGTAGGCGTACGCCTCGGGAGACATCTTCCGCCGCGCCGCCTCCTCCAGCCGCCGCGCGTCCACGGGAACGAGCGGCCTCTCCCCCGCCATCCCCCCGACGTAGACCTCGCCCTGCCTGCGGATCGCGGCTTCGGACGCCACGGCTCATCTCCCTGTTTCCGATGGGACTTACGCGGAGGCGCGGAGACGCGGAGATCTCCGCCCATGCACCTCCGCGTCTCCGCGTCTCCGCGTGAGATCCAGCGATGCCCTGGAGACGCGGAGAAGGCTCGTCCGGAAGGTGTGCGGCGGCGACGGGAGCGACAAGGGCGAGCAACGGCGCGGCGCCACAGGTTCGTTACGAGTCTGGCCCGCTTTTGGCAAACCCTGGGACAAAACGGCTCACGGCGAACGCGCGGCAGCGCGCCCGCCGGGGCCGCGGCGAGACGGGACTCGCGGTCGTCGGCCCACCGATCTCCGCTCCAGCGCACGAGCTTCGCCGCACCCCTGCCCGGCCCCCGAGCCGGGGCGCTCCACCCGACGCATGCTGAAGACCGTAAACCTTCGCTTCGGCGCCGACGAGAACGAGCCGGGACTGAGCTTCGAGCCCGGCCCGATGACCGTGTTCGTGGGGCCCAACAACTCGGGGAAGAGCCTGGCGCTGCGCGAGCTGGAATGCTACGTGGAGAGCGGCGGCGAGGACCTGGGCCACATCATCGAGAGCATGGAGCCGGACCTTCCCGCGCCCGAGGTGGTGCGCGAGATGGTGCTGAGCCGGCAGGTGTGCGACCCGGCCCACCCCGCGCCCGCCGGCTTCACCCGCGTGGTGCGGCTGAAGAGCCCCGGCGAGTTCAGCCGCCGCCGCGCCGAGGACCCCGCCGAGCCGCTGGAGGAGCAGCTCATCGACCTGGGCGCCGTCACCCGCGCGCTGGGAGATCTCGACCACCTGGCCGACGAGGAGTTCGCGCTCCTCTGCCGCGACGTGCTCACCCTCTTCCTCATCCGCCTGGACGGGCAGACGCGCCTCGCGCTCACGCAGCCCCGCGCCGCCGGCAAGCCCGACGACCATCCCGCGCACCACCTGGCCGCGCTCTGGCGCGACGACGTGGCCCGCGCGCGCATCCGCGAGATCACCGGCGACGCGTTCGGGATGTTCTTCGTCATCGACAAGTCGACGGACGGCGAGCTGTTCCGCATCCGCATGTCCGAGCGGCCGCCGCTGGACGACGCCGAGGAGCAGGGCGACGACGACCGGGCGATGGCCTTCCACGGCCGCGCGCACGACATCGCCTCGCTCAGCGACGGGGTGCGCGCCTTCACCGGGCTGACCGCGGCGGTGATGAGCGCCGACTACCGCATCATGCTGGTGGACGAGCCCGAGGCGTTTCTCCATCCCCCGCTCACCCGCAAGCTGGGGAAGCGGCTGACGCAGCTGGCCGCCGAGCGCGGCGCCAACGTGATGGCGTCGACCCATTCGCCCGAGTTCCTGATGGGGTGCGTGCAGAGCGGGCACCGCGTGAACGTGGTCCGCCTCACCTGGCGCGCGGGCGTCGCGACGGCGCGGCATCTACGTGCCGACCGGCTGGACACGATGATGAAGGACCCGCTGCTGCGCTCCACCGGCGTGCTGAACGCGCTCTTCCACGAGGGCGCCATCGTGTGCGAGGCGGACGCGGACCGGGTGTTCTACTCCGAGATCAACGAGCGGCTGCTGGCGGCGCGCGCGGGCGGGGCCGACGGGTGCCTGTTCATGAACGCGCAGAACAAGCAGACCATCCGCCGCATCGTGCGCCCGCTGCGCGAGATGGGAATCCCCGCAGTGGCGGTGGTCGACCTCGACATCCTGAAGGGGCGCGAGGACTTCCGCGACCTGCTGAAGGCCACCTTCGTGCCCCAGGTGTTCTGGGAGCCGTGGGAGGAGCAGCGCGACCGCATCCAGCAGAAGCTGCGCGGCGAGGACTGGAAGGGCGGCGGCATCTACCGCGCGTCGCGCGAGGTGCGGGCGATGGCCGAGCAGCTGCTGACCTCGTGCGCCGAGTACGGGCTGTTCATCGTGCCCACGGGCGAGCTGGAGTGCTGGCTTCCCGAGCTGGAGGTGGGCGGGCACGGGCCGGAGTGGCTGACGGCGGTCTTCCAGAAGATGGGGACCGATCCCGGATCGGCGGACTACCAGCGGCCGGGGAGCGGCGGCGTGTGGCGCTTCGTGCAGCGCGTGGCACAGTGGATCGCCAACCCGCGCCGCAAGGGGATGGGCGACGAGATCATCCCCCTCGACCACCTTCTCGCCCCGCCCGAGCACGTCGACGAGCCGCCTCCCGAGCCCACCGAGGCGAAGGATGCCGCGCCGCCGATGCCCGAGCCGCGGGCCGACGGTGAGTCCCGTCCCAGCGGCGAGCCCCGCCGCAACGGCAAGCAGCGCCGGGCGGAGCGGGACGATGAGGATGACGAGGACGAGCATCCGCGCTCCGAGCACCGCAACGGCGGCCGCGACCACCACCGCAACGGTGGCCGCCCCGACCGCCACCGCCGCGACGACCGCGAGCGCGAGAACGACCGCCCGCGTCGCCCCGACCGCGAGCCCGAGCCGCAGGACGCCGCTCCCGCCATCGCCGGGGAGGCGCAGGCGGCGTGATCAGTACCACGCAGGTGGATCCGAACGATTGACAAAGCAATCCGCCCCGCGCCACAGTAGAGGCACGGGGCGGAGTCGTAGCGAAGGGTTCGAGTGCTGCCGCCTCGGTGAACTGCAAAATATCCGCACCTGTTGGGGTGGGGAGAGATTGGACCCTCTCCCGAACCTCTTCTCTGGAACCCCGCCGTGAGTTTGGACCCCACGGCGTCCTCGGCCCAGAGTGAGAGCACCCCACCAGGTGCGGCTTTTTACGGACAGATCCGCAGCGTAGATGTCGAACTACCCAACGGTAAACCATAGAATCTTGCGTTGCTTGTAATGCTAATTGGCAAGCTGTGTGAACGTCAAGGATTTTTATGTTTTTGCGCCGAGCTACGGAAATATAGCCTGAGAGAGTTATAGTTTTGGCATTCCGGCCGGAATCTTGGATGTTGGTCCGTCAAATAGGCTAGCCATTGAAGCAGGCCCTCGCCTCGCAATCCGCTCGATACCGTGCACCGGATGCCATCTTCAGGATTGTTTCCTCAGGGAAACTCCGAAGCGGCTGGTGCACCGATTCTATTTCCCGGCAGATCAGTAATATAATGGCAATGTATACTGCAGTAACTCCAGCTGCATCAGCGGAAATCCGACTGGGACTTCAATTCGGTTGTGACGCTTGAACCATTCATGGGTGATGGACTTAGGTAAATCTGTATTGGTATCAACGGGCGTGTGCATAAGTCAGGAATTTGCGATGTTGTAAATGCTTTCGTCGTGAACACGGCATATTCCTGCACGGCATCAACGTGCGGCGAAAACTCGCAATTTCAAACGGTAGAGATTTGTCTGCGTCCCCTGCACGAGGCATTGTATCGCCGGGGATTGGCGGGGGAGTTAGATTCCGCGCCGAAACCATCATCTCCATACCACGAATACCGACGAACGAGATGGCCACCGCGACTGCCGAGACCGAACTGCTGATCCGCACCCGCCGCGACCTGCACCAGCACCCCGAGCTGGGGTTCCAGGAGCATCGCACCGCCGGGATCGTGGCCGACCGGCTGCGCGCCGCCGGGTACGACGTGCGGACCGGGATCGCGGAGACCGGCGTGGTGGGGACGTTGCGCGGCGGCGCGGGCGGCGGGCCCACGCTGCTGCTGCGGGCGGACATGGACGCGCTGCCGATCCAGGAGGAGACGACGCACGGCTTCGCCAGCACCGTCGCGGGGCAGATGCACGCGTGCGGGCACGACGCCCACACCGCCATCGGCCTGGCGGTGGCGGAGCGGCTGGCGGCGCGGCGCGAGCGGTGGGGCGGCACGGTGAAGTACGTCTTCCAGCCGGCCGAAGAGGGCGGCCAGGGCGCGCTGCGGATGATCGAGCAGGGGGTGCTGGACGGCGTGGACCGCGCGCTGGGGCTGCACGTGTGGACCGGGCTGCCCAGCGGCATCGTCGGCGTGACGCCGGGGCCGTTCATGGCCTCGGCGGGGGAGTTCGAGATCACCATCCGCGGGCGCGGCGGGCACGGCGCCATGCCGGAGCAGACCATCGACGCGGTGATGATCGGCGCGCAGGTGGTGGTGGCGCTGCAGAGCATCGTCAGCCGCAACGTGTCGCCGCTGGAGTCGGCGGTGGTGACCGTCAGCTCGTTCCAGGCGGGGAAGGCCTTCAACGTCATCGCCGACACGGCGCGGCTGCTGGGGACGGTGCGCGCGTTCGACGTGGAGGCGTGCGAGGAATTGCCGCGGCGGATGGAGCGCATCGTGGCCGGCGTCTGCCAGGCGATGGGCGCGGAGTACGACTTCCGCTACCGCCAGGACACGCCGCCCACCGTGAACGACGCGCGGATGGCGGACGTCGTCCGCGCCGCCGCGGAGGAGGTCGTCGGCGCCGATCGCGTGCGCTTCGGGCCCGAGGTGCGGACGATGGCGGCCGAGGACTTCGGCGAGTTCCTGCTCCGCGTTCCCGGCTGCTACTTCTTCGTGGGCGCGATGAGCGAGCCGAAGGGTGCGGTCCATCCCCACCATTCGCCGCATTTCGACATCTGCGAGGAGTGCATGCCGGTGGCGGTTTCCGTGCTGGAGCAGGCCGCCTTGAGGGTTCTTTCTGCTACAGTGTGATCGCAAGATGTTGAATCGTCGGATGTTACCGGAGCCGCTGGCGAAAATCTGGCATCGGTTTTGAGAAGGACTCCGGGTCCAGCCGGGGCGCGGTGGTCGGTGCCCCGGGGCAGTACACGGACCCGGAGAGGTCGCCATGAGAAGGGCAAGCCAACGTTCGGCCCGCACCGCCACTCTCCTCGCCACTCTCGTGCTGGTTGCCGCGCCCGCGGCGGGCCAGCCCCGCGCGCAGGCCCCCGCGGCCAACCCCACGCCGCGCGAGATCGCCGCCAACGCCCACGCCAGCCTGCTGATGATCCGCGCGATCGCCGCGGACGGCGACACGGTGGGGCTGGGCACCGGCTTCGTGGTCAGCCCCGACGGGCTGTTCATCACCAACTACCACGTGATCGAGGAGGCCAGCCGGCTGCAGGTGAGCCTGCTGGACGGCGGCAGCTGGCAGGACGTGTCGCTGGTCTCGGGCGACCCCACCAGCGACCTGGCGCTGATGCAGCTTCCCGCGCGCGGCCTGCGCTACCTGAAGCTGGGGACCGACAACGACCTGGAAGTGGGCGACAAGGTGTACGTGATGGGGAACCCGCTGGGGATGAGCGGCACCTTCACCGACGGGATGGTGAGCGGCAAGCGCCCGCTGGAAGGGGTGGCGATGCTGCAGATCAGCGCGCCCATCTCCCCGGGCTCGTCGGGCGGGCCGGTGATGAACGAGCGCGGCGAGGTGATCGGCGTGGCCACGATGATGGTGATGGGCGGGCAGAACCTGAACATGGCGGTGCCGGTGCGGTATGCGCTGCCGATGGTGGCCAGCCGCGGCACGCCGCGCCCGTTCAGCCGCTCGGTCCTCGTCGCCAATCCGCACGCGGGGCTGGCGCTGGTGGGCGACCACCCGGAGCCGGCGCTGGACGGCGGGAGCGGCGCGGTGGTGCACCGCCGCCAGCCGCAGCGCGAGGTGGAAGACCAGCTGGCGGTGATCACGCCCATGCTGCAGGTGCGCGGGTTCGTGGCCGCCTTCCCGGTCGCAACCGGCAGCGCCGCCCGCGGCGGGGGAGACGCGCACGACTTCACGCTGGAGAAGGGCGTGTCGTACCTGATCACCGCGCGGTGCGACCGCGACTGCAGCAACGTGGACCTGGGTGTCTACGACCGCGGCGACCACCTGCTGCATAGCGACACCGACGACGACGACTATCCCACCATCTCCTTCACGCCGCCGGAGACGGGGACGTACCACGTGGCGGTGCGGGTCGCCCAGTGCAGCGCGGAGCCGTGCTCCTACGGCGTGGCCGTCTACCGCCGCGACATCGGCAACCGCCAGGCGTCGGCGTCCACGGGCAAGTAGATCGGGATCCGAATTGCGACACACGCGATCGGGCGCACCACGGTGAGGTGCGCCCGATCTCTGTTGCGCGCCTACCCGTTGACCGTCATCCTGAGGCCGGCCACGCCTGAACTCCTTTCACACCAGAACGTGCAGGCCGAAGGATCTATCACCGGTTCCGCACGTCAATCAGGTCAGGCGCATCGTCTTCGTCTGCCCGGCGGGATGCTGGCGGGGACGTCGGGGAAGGCTCGGCGTGCGATGAGTTATCGCGGATTTTTCGTGAGCACCCATCTCTCGGAGGCGCACGGAAGCGGGGCCATCACCATCCCCGATCGATCGGTTAGGACAGCTCGATTCTCGCGAATCGTGGGACGTGCAGGGATGCGCGTCCGGAGTGGCGTTGCATCATCAGCCCTCTCATACCAGATCCGGCCGAAGAATCAGTGCACCTCGGCGAATCACGTGCTGCGGCGGCGATAGATCCTTCGGCCTGCAACCTCTCGGGTAGACGCTGGTTACGGTGTGGCCGGCCTCAGGATGACGTCGGGGTGATGCGGCAAGGATGCACGGACTGAATTCGCGGATTGTAGGACGACCAGCGATGCACGTCCGGAATGGCGGTGCATCATCCAGCCCTCTCAACTGCGTCATCAGGAGGGAAGCACGCCGCAACATGGGCGTCCACGAGGACCCCGGGCGCTGCGGGGAAGAGCGGACGCGAAGAAGCGGGGGAGAGCCGATGGCCTCCCCCGCTTCTTCATCGGTCCGCGTCCGGCGAGACCCGCCGGTTTACCGGTTGCCCGGCGGGCTCAGCTGCAGCAGCGGCGTGGCGCCACCGGTGACCTGCGGCATCTGGCCGTTCCACTTCTTGGTCATCTCGTACTGCACCAGCGTGGGCGTGATGCTCTGCGAGAGCAGCTGGTTGGCCTGCGCCTGCGCCTGCGCCTCGGTGAGGATGGCCTTGGCGCGGCCGCTGGCGCGGATGCTGTCGCCCTGCGCGTTGTACATGTTCTTCTGCAGCTCGTTCTGCGCGGTCAGCGCCTGCTGCTGCATCACGTTCTTGGTGTTGATGGCCTGCATCACCTCGGCCGGCGCGCGGATCTCGTTGATGGTGAACTGCTTCACCATGAACCCGTACTGCGCCAGGCGCGTGGCGATCAGGTTCTGCGCGCGCGCCACCACCTCGGCCTTCTTGGGCCCCAGCATGTCGGCGATGGGCTCGCTCCCCACCACCTCCTGCAGCGCCTGCCGGATCGACTGCTTCACGTAGCCGTGCTGGATGTGCTCGATGTCGGTGCGGAAGGTGGTGTACAGCCGCGGCGTCTTGCTGGCGTCCAGCTCGAACGAGAGCGAGACGTCCAGCGACACCGGCTGGCCCTCGATGCTGTTGACGTTGATCTCGTCGTTGCTGGCCGAGCCCTCGGCGTTCCCGCGGGCGAGCACCAGCGTCTGCATGAACACCGGGTACTCCTCGATCCCCGTGGTCAGCGGGTTGCGGAAGTGCAGCCCCTGCCCCAGCGGATGCCGGTCCACCCCGCCGCCCAGCTTGTGGATCACGATTCCCACGTTGCCGGGGTTGATGTACACGAACATCGACGGCGTGAGCAGAAGGAGCAGCACGGCGCCCACCACGAGCGGCGCCTTGCCGGCGATCGCGCGGAGCGGGTTGCCGATCCGCGGCATCTGCGGCCGGGGCCTGCCGGTGGGCATCTGGATGGTCGACATGGCGGAATGCGCTCTCCTGGAGCGATTTCGTTGGTGATGCGGGGCGGCGGCGCCTCACGCCGCGTCCCCGCGTGCCCCAGCCGAACGGCCGGGACGGGGTGGTCTACGAGGCTTCCGATGGGAAGGATTCACCTGTAGATCGTTCCAAGATAATGACTTCACGTCCGGATGTCGCCTCCCTCGCGGCGGCTGGCCCGGCGGGTGCTCCTGCGCGCCCCCGCCGGCACGGCGGCGGGCGGGTCGCCCTCCCGGAGGCCTGACCGGTCGGAGAGTGACCCCAAAGGACGTCATCCTGAGGCCGGCCACACTGTAGCATTCGCACTCACCAGCGATTGCAGGCCGAAGGATCCATAGCCAGTCCAGCACGTCACCTGGCTCCAGCGCACGAACCAGAACGAGCCCATCCCGGGGGAAGCACCCGGGGAAGCACCCCGCACCGGCGACTGAAGTCGCAGCAACAACCACGGGAAGCCTCGCAAACTGCGCGAGGCTGTTCGGATCGGTTCAGGCGGGGGAGGCCGATTCGAGCCTATCCGGCAGCTGGATACGCGCGGAGATGGCAAGGGTGGGAGTCCGCGAAGGCGGACTTCGGGCCGTTGTTGCCGCGATTTCAATCGCCCTTCCGTGCCAGGCTGTCCGAATCCCCATCCCCACCCCCCACTGGTGCGTCGGCAAAGGCGCGGTCCACGGCGGGGCGGACCTGGGGGCGGAGGACCACGGAGACGTGGTCGCCGGCGCGGATCTCCGTCTCGCCCGCCGGCGGGATCATCTCCCCGTGGCGCAGCACCATCGCCACCACCGCGCCCTCGGGGAGCGCCAGGTCGCGCAGCGTGCGCCCGGCCGCGGGGGAGCGGTCCGTCACCGCGTAGCGCACGACATCTCCCGCGATCTCCCCGTCCGGCCCCAGCAGCTCCAGGGCGACGGAGGGTTCGTCGTCCCCCGGCTCCTCCATCCCCAGCCGCCGCGCCGCCACGGGGAGCGACCACCCCTGGGTGACGGCGGAGAGGAGGACGATGAAGAAGACCACGTTGAAGAGGAGCGGCGCGCTCGGCAGCCCCAGCAGGAGCGGGAAGAGGGCCAGGACGATGGGGACGGCGCCCTTCAATCCCGCCCACGCCACGAACGCCACCTCGCGCGGGGTGAAGCGCAGCGGCAGCAGCACCGCGGCCACTGCCAGCGGCCGTGCCACGGCGATCAGCACCGCGCCGATGGCCAGCCCCTGCCACGCCACGGCCAGCACGTGGCTGGGAAAGGAGAGAAGGCCGAGGACCACGAACATCACGATCTGCGAGAGCCAGGCGATGCCGTCGGTGAAGACGAGCACGCCGCGCCGCTGCACCGTGCGCTCGTTCCCCGCCACGATGCCGGCGAGATAGACGGCCAGGAAGCCGCTCCCGTGCATCTCGGCCGCGGCGCCGAACGCCACCAGCGCCACGGCCGTCGCCAGCACGGGATACAGCCCCGTGGCGGCCAGCCGCAGCCGGCGGTTCAGCTGCACGCCGATCCATCCCACGCCGATCCCGACCGCGGCGCCGACCACGACCTGGAGGAGGAAGAACCAGACGAGCCCCCACCCCGCCTCCATCCGCCCCATCCGGACCTCGAGCAGGCCCAGGGTGAGGAAGACGGCCATGGGGTCGTTGGCGCCGCTCTCCACCTCCAGCGTGGCGTTCACCCGCTCGCGCAGCCGCAGCCCGGAGCCGCGCAGCGCCGCGAACACCGCCGCCGCGTCGGTGGAGCCCACGATGGCACCCAGCAGCATCCCCTCGATCAGGGGCAGCCCCAGCACCCACGCCGCCGCCGCGCCGGTGATGACCGTCGTCAGCGCCACGCCTACCGTCGCCAGCCCCAGCGCAGGGGCCAGCCCGCGGCGGAACGAGGCGTACGAGGTCCGCAGCCCGCCGTCGAAGAGGATGACGGCCAGCGAGATGGTGCCGACGGCGTGCGCCCACTCGAAGTTGTCGAAGTCGATCCCGCCAACCCCCTCGGACCCGGCCAGCATCCCCGCCGCCACGAACAGCACCAGCGCCGGCACGCCGAAGCGCGACGAAAAGCTGCTGCTGGCCACCGCCGCCAGCAGCAGCACCCCCGCCACCAGGATCAACGCGTCGACTGCGAACATTCGGCTCCGGGATCGGGGTTGAACGGCTTCGTCCGAAGGAACCACGCGGAGTTCGCCCTGTCAACCAAGGGGGGTCCACGCGGAGAAGCAGGGCGGCAGAGAGAACTCCTCCGCCGCCCTGCTTTCTCCGCGTGAAATCCTGCTTCTACTCCTTCCGCGGCGGCGCCACGCGGGCGGGGAGGACGGCGTCGCGCCCGAAGCGGCCGCGCAGGCGGTCGGTGGCGGCGGAGAGGCGGCGGTCGCGGTCGGTCTCCAGCCCCTGCGGTGGCTCGAAGAGCATGGGCTCGGCCTCGCCGTCGGCGCCGAGCCTGGAGACGCCGACGCCGAGCAGCCGGATGCCGCCGCGCCGCTGCGCCCGCATCTGCCGCAGGAGCTCGCGCGCCACCGCGTAGATCGCGCGGTCGCTCTCCAGCGGCTCGTTCACGGTGCGGCTGGCGGTGCGGTCGGTGAAGTCGCCGTAGCGCATCTTCACGGTCACCGTGCGCGCCTTCAGCCCGTCCGCGCGGAGCGAGGCGCCCGTCTCGCCGACCAGGTAGAGGAGCTTGGCCTCGATCTCCTCTTCCGTGCGGATGTCCTGCGGAAAGGTGCGCTCGTGCGAGATGGACTTCTGCGGTGCGCGCGGGGTGACGCCGCCCTCGCCGCCCAGCCCCCGCGCGAGCCGGTGGAGCCACCGCCCGCGCGACTCGCCCAGCCAGGCCACCAGCGTCGCCTCGTCCAGCGGCACCAGGTCGCGCACGCGGGTGGCGCCGCGCCGCCGCAGCGACTCGGCGAAGGCGGGGCCCACGCCGGGGATGTCGGCCAGGTCGAAGCGGGCGATGAACTCGGCCTCGCCGCCGGGCGGCACCACGTGGATGCCGAACGGCTTGTTCACCCCCGCCGCCATCTTGGCCAGCGTGCGCTGCGTGGCCGCGCCGATGGAAAGCGAGATCCCCGTGCGCTCCAGCACCGCCTGCTGGATGCGGCGCGCCGTATCCTCCAGCGGCTCGTGGTGGTACAGCTCCTCGGTGCCGGTGAGGTCCAGGTAGAACTCGTCCACGCTGGCGGCCTCGACCACGGGGCTGAACTCGTCGAGCACCGCGCGCACCTCCCGGTGCTTGCGCTGCACCATCTCGCCGGGAACGGGCACCACCATCGCCCGCGGGCAGAGGCGGACGGCCTGCGACATCGGCATTCCCGCGTGCGCGCCGAACTTGCGCGCCGCGTAGCTGGCCGAGGTCACCACGCCGCGGCCGTCCGGGCGCCCGCCCACCAGCAGCAGCTCGGCCTTCCCCGCACCCTCGGGGTCGGCCAGCATGGCGCAGCGCACGAAGTACGAGTCGCAGTCGGCCAGCAGGATGCGGCGGGGGCGCTCGGTCGCGGTCATCTCCAGTCGTCCGGGGTTCGCAACTCTCGGTCGGGTCTGAAGATACCGGGCCGTGGAAGGAGACGGAACGGCGGCGGCGGAAGGTATACGCTGTTTACGGCTGGACGGAGCGATGAAACGGCGGATTGCAAGCGTTGCGGTCCGGCCACCCGCGGAGCATGTTGCGGCGGGGCCAAGCGCACTCTGTCTCACGACGACGGTCCGCCTGATGGCGATCACCTACACGCTGGACCGCGAGCGGCAGCGGATGTTCACGCGCGCCGAGGGGCACCTGACGCTGGCCGATCTCCTGGAGCACCTGCGGGTGGAGGAGGTGGACCGCGCCGTGGGCTACGCCGAGCTCTTCGACGCGCGCGGCGCCACCACCGACGTCGTGGCGGATGGAATACGGCGGCTGGTGGAGCGCACGCGCGAGCTGCAGGCCGCCGGCCGCGTGATCGGGCCGACGGCGATCGTCGCGGACCACGACGTGGTGTACGGGATGGCCCGGATGTACGCGATCCTCAGCGAGTTCGTGCACGCGCCGGTGGAGGTCTTCCGCGACGTGCAGCCCGCGCTCGAGTGGCTGGACAGCGTCGCGCCGCAGGTGGTCGGCTGAGCACGGATATCTCCATCGCGTTCCCCCACTTCCGCTCATCACCCCGCCATCGCACTCTTCCGTGGATACGGACCCCAGGAGTGGAGGAGCGCGATGTTCTCGGAATCGGCCGAGCTGTACGACCTGATCTACTCGTTCAAGGACTATCCGGCCGAGGCGGCGCGCGTCCGCGAGCTGGTGATGGCCGCCGGCGGCCCGGGCGAGGGAACGCTGCTGGACGTGGCGTGCGGAACGGGGATGCACCTGCGGTCGCTGCGCGCGCACTACGCCGCGGAGGGAACGGACCTGGACGAGGGGCTGCTCGCCATCGCGCGCGAGCGGCTGCCGGACGTGCCGCTGCACCGCGCCGACATGCGCGACTTCGACCTGGGGCGGCGCTTCGGCGTGGTGACGTGCCTGTTCAGCGCCATCGGCTACGTGCGCACGCCGGACGGCCTGCGCGCGGCCATCGGGTGCATGGCGCGGCATCTGGAGCCGGGCGGCGCGCTGGCCGTGGAGCCGTGGTTCACGCCCGATGCGATCAGCGACGGCTTCGTGGGCGTGAACACGCAGACGCTTCCCGATCTCACCGTCGTGCGGATGAGCCACACCCGCATCGAGGGCACCGTCTCCGCGATCGATTTCGAGTACCTGGTCGGCCGCCCGTCCGGCATCACCCGCGCGGCCGAGCGCCACGAGATGGGCCTGTTCACCCGCGGCGAGATGCGCGCCGCGTTCGAGGCCGCCGGCCTGCGCACCACCTTCGACGAGCAGGGGATCACCGGGCGGGGGATGTGGGTGGGGATTCGGGAGATGTGAAGTGCGGAAGTGCGTGAGTGCGCGAGCGCGTGAGCGCGTGAGCCGGAGCGGTGTGGCCGGCCTCGCGAGGGTGACGCCGATGGGGAAAGCAAGATCGCCCCGGCCGGGAGCACTGGCCGGGGCGATTCGACTCGGGCGATGGAGATTGCTACGCGCCGCGGCGCTCGACGAGGGACGCCTCGGTGAGGGCGGTTTCCAGCTGCTCGTCCGACCATCCCTCCCAGTCGCTGGGGGTGGGCACGATGCGGCGCTTGATGCCGGCGCACTCGAAGCAGAGCCACCCGTCCGTCATCCCCACGCTCAGCGAAACGCGCCGGTCCTTGTGGCCCAGCGTGGGGACCACGTTCCAGACGTTCCAGGTGGCGCCGTCACGGGTGGTGAAGCTGCGCAGGGCCATGGGACGGAGCAGGGCGGGGGAGACATGAACCGCGAAACGGGTGTATCGAATACCACAACGGTAATCGAATCCCGCCGCCCGTGGCAAGCGCTCCGTGTAGCAGCCCCCGCGGCTACTCTCCGTGCACCCGCCCGGCGTTCACGTTCGCGCCGATCAGCACGCGGGCGATGGCGCGCGCGGAGATCGGCGAGACGAAGTGCGTGGCCGGCACCAGCAGCCGCAGCGGCGCCGAGATGCGGCGCAGCGCGGCCAGCGTGGCGATCACCGGCTCGGCCGGATCCAGCGCGGCGACCGCCTCGGCATCGCCCGCGGGGATGACGACGATCCCCTCGCCGCCCTCCAGCGCGCGGAGGCGGTCGCCGTAGCTCGCGTCGGCCAGCACGGCGGCCACCGGCCCGCGGCGCAGGCGCGCCTCGATGGTGCCCACCATCTCCGGGTTCGCGGTGGCGATCACCAGCGGCTTCCCCAGCGACTCCGCCACGGGGCGCACCACGTGCGCGTGGAAGGGCGTGGTGACGACCAGGTCGGCCGCGCGCATCGCCTCGGCCAGCGCGTGGCGGGCGGCGGGGTCGCCCGAGTCGTCGACGGGCGCGGCGGTGGCCCGCATCCCCCACTGGTGCGACATCTCGTGCGTCAGGGCCAGCCGCGCGTCCTCGGTGGCGTCCACGCACAGGCAGTCGAGGGTGGCGGTGGCGGTCCATCTCCGCACCAGGTCGGGAAGGCTGGGCACGCGCACCTGCAGCTCCGAGGCCTCCTCCAGCACCTTCGCCAGCCACTCGGCGGTCTCGTTCAGCTCCGGCCCGTGCGGGCGCGGGAGCGGGGCCACCACCACGCCGCGGCGGTTGCGGATCTCCACCAGCCCCTCGCCGGCCAGCCGCTGGTAGGCCGAAGAGACGACGCGGTGGTCGGTCCCCGACTCCTGCGCCGCCTCGCGGATGCTGGGGAGGCGGTCGCCCGTGCGAAGGTGGCCGGTGTGGACGCCCGCCGCGACACCGGCGCGCAGCCGGTCGGCGAAGGCCGTGCGCCCGGACGGATGCAGCAGCACGCGCCGCAGCTCGCCCACCGACCAGGGCTGGCGCCGGTCGCCCGACGCCGAGTCCGACGGCGCCGACTCGTCCACCGGCCGCATCAGCGCCACGGTGCCGGTGACCGCGCCGCCCGCGTCGGCCAGCGGCGCCAGCTCCAGCTCCACCGCCAGCAGGCCGCCGCCGCGGCGGGCGGCCTCGGCGCGGGCGTGGCAGGGCTCGGCCTCGGGGCCGGCGGAGCGCATGGCGTCCAGCAGGTTCAGCAGCTCTTCGCCGATGGCCGGGTTGGGGCGCCCGGCCAGCTCGTCCTCGGTCCACCCCAGCAGGCGCTGCGCGGCGCGGTTCCAGGTGAGCACCGTGCCGTCCAGGTCCATGGCCGCCGCGGCCGCGGGGAGCGAGTCGACCAAGGCGCGCAGCGCGGCCGCATCTCCCCCCACCGCCGTTCCCTCGTCCGCCGCGGGGACGCGGAAGGACCAGGCGATCGCCGCGTCGTCGGCGGCGCACGCCCACGCGGCGGCCTCCACGCGCAGCGGCAGCCGGCGGCGCGGGCGGAGCTGGAGGGTCACGCGGCGCGGCTCGATGCTCCCGCGCAGCATGGCCAGCACGTCGCGGACGGAGGCGGGGCCGGTTTCGGCGACGAAGGAATCGAGCGCGGTGCCCGCCAGGTCCTCGCGGCGGACGCCCAGGAGCGCGCCGGCGGCGGAGTTGGCGTGGCGGATGACGCCGTCCGCGCCGGTCAGCAGCAGCGCGTCGGGCGACGAGGCGAAGAGCATCCGGAACGCCCCCGCCTCGCCGGACGAGGACGAATCGCCGCCGCGCGCGGAGACGAGCGACTGCCGCGCCTCGCGCAGCTCGCCGACGGCGGCGTGGAGCGCGCGCGACGCCTCGCCCAGCAGCTCGCGGAGCTGGTCGGGCGGCGCGTCCTGCGTCTGGCGCAGGCGCGGCTCCAGCGAGTCGAGAAGGCGGGCGATGGAGATCGGATCGGGCATCGTTCTTCGCGCGCAACACGGAGGAACCGCGCGCCCGAAAGGCCGCGGCGGAGCTGTGGCGGGTTGGGCGCCGGGTGTTTGGAGGCGTCCGCAAGGTTCCGGCCAAGCTGCCCGTCCGCTCCGCTCGTCCTCTGCGTCCCAGATGGCTGGGAGATTCGATCGAAAACGCGCCGACGTCATCCTGAGTCGGACACCGCGCTGCGCGCGACCACGGCGGATGAAAGGAGATTGGTCGTGAGCGCTGATGCCACAGAATGAGCGGATCAGCCTCGCGCAGTTTGCGAGGCTTCCCGTAGTTGTTGCTGCGACTT
>NZ_DATIND010000042.1 GCF_035474595.1 Longimicrobium sp. | reverse complement strand
GCCCCTCCCCGGCGTCCGTCTGCGCGTATGTGGTCCCCGCGGCGAGATGGCGCCGGTCGGGGTGCCCGGCGAGGTGTGGATCTCGGGCGGAGGGGTCGCGCGCGGCTACCTGGGCCGGCCGGAGCTGAACGCCGAGAAGTTCGTCTCCATCGAGGGCGAGCGGGCCTACCGCACCGGCGACCGTGCCCGCTGGCGCATGGATGGAGTGCTGGAGTTCCTGGGGCGCACCGACGAGCAGGTGAAGGTGCGCGGCTTCCGCATCGAGCCCGGCGAGGTGGAGGCCGTGCTGCGCGAGCAACCGGGCGTCCGCGAGGCCGTCGTGCTGGCGAGGGAGGACGCTCCGGGGGACAGGCGCCTGGTCGCCTACGTCGTTCCGGGCGCGGAGGTGGTCGAGACCGCCCGCGGCGGCAGGGAGCAGGTGTCCGAGTGGGAGACGCTGTTTGACGACACCTACGCGCAGGACGGGGCGGAAGAAGATCCGACGCTGGCGCTGAAGGGGTGGAACAGCAGCTATACGGGCGAGCCGATCCCGCGCGAGGAGATGCGCGCGTGGGTGGAGCACACGGCGGAGCGCATCCTGGCGCTGCGGCCGGAGCGGGTGCTGGAGGTCGGGAGCGGGACGGGGCTTGTGCTCTTCCGCGTGGCGCCGCACGTCGAGTTGTACCACGGGACCGACTTCTCGGGGGTGGCGCTTGCGCACGTGCGCCGCCACCTCGCCGGGCTCCCGCAGGTGAGCCTGTCGGAGCGCGAGGCGGATGTGCTGGCGGAGTTCGCGGGGGCGGGCTTCGACACCGTCGTCATCAACTCCGTCGCCCAGTACTTCCCGGACGTCGACTACCTGCTGCGGGTGCTGGAGGGCGCAGCGGCGGCGCTGCGGCCGGGCGGGCGGATCTTCGTGGGCGACGTGCGCAGCCTGCCGCTGGCGGGTGCCTTCCACGCCTCGGTGGAGCTCGCCCGCGCGCCGGCGGGGCTGCCGATCGAGCAGCTGCAGGCGCGGGTGCGGCGGGGGATGGCGGAGGAGCAGGAGCTGCTGCTCGATCCGGAGCTCTTCGAGGCGCTCCGGGCGCGGATGCCCCGCCTGGGCCGCGTGGAAGTGCAGGTGAAGCGGGGTGAGTACGACAACGAGGTCTCGCGCTTCCGCTACGACGTCGTCCTCCACCTGGACGTGGACCCCGCCGGGATGGCGGAACCCGTCATCCACCCGTGGGATGGCGAGGACACCGTCGGGCTGCGCGCGCGGATCGAAGGGAGCGCTTCGGCGCTGCTCGTCCGCGGCGTGCCCGACGCGCGGGTGCGGGAGCACGTGCGCGCGTACGAGCTGGTATCGGCCGGCGGCGGAGCGGTCAGCGCGGCGGCCGTGCGCGCGCTCGCGGCCGCGGACGCAGGCGGGATCGCCCCCGAGGCGCTGTTCGCTCTGGCCGACGAGCTGGGGCGGGGAACCGAGGTGCGCCCCGGCGCGTCCGGCGCGCTGGACGTGCTCTTCCATCCGGCCGGCGGCGTTTCGTCCTTCCCGGCGCATCAGGACGAGGTGCAGCCCTGGGAGGTATACGCCAACGACCCGCAGTGGGGCCGCCGCATGCGCGCGCTGGTGCCCGCGCTGCGCGAGGCCGCGCGCGCCCGGCTGCCGGAGTACATGGTGCCGAGCGCCTTCGTGGTGCTGGAGGCGCTGCCGGTTACCCCCAACGGCAAGGTGGACCGCGCGGCGCTGCCCGCGCCCGACACGCCCGGCTCGCGCGGAGAAACGTACGTGGCGCCGCGCACCCCCGCCGAGGAGCGGATGGCGGGCATCTGGGCGCAGGTGCTGGGGATGGAGCGGGTGGGCGGGGAAGACAACTTCTTCGACCTGGGCGGGCACTCGCTCCTCGCCACGCAGCTGGTCTCGCGGGTGCGGGAGGAGTTCCGGACCGAGCTGCCGCTGCGGGCGGTGTTCGAGGCGCCGACGCTGGCGGAGCTGGCGGGCCGCGTGGAGGCGCTCGCGGCGGAGACGCGCGGCGACGCCGCAGCCCCGCCGCTGGTGCCGGTGCCGCGCGACGGCTCGCCGCTGCCGCTGTCGTTCGCGCAGCAGCGCCAGTGGTTCATCGACCAGATGGAAGGCGCGGGCGCGGCGTACCACGTGGCGTGGCGGGTGCGGCTGCGCGGCGAGCTCGACCGCGCCGCCCTGGCGCGGGCGCTGGAGCGGATCGTGGAGCGCCACGAGTCGCTCCGTACGACCTTCCCCGCGGTGCAGGGCGAGCCGGAGCAGCGGATCGCGCCGGCGGGCGAGCACGGCTTTGCCCTGCGCGACGACGATCTCACCGGGTGCGCCGACGCCGAGGGTGAGCTGCGGCGCCTGGCGGCGGAGGAGTTCGAGGCGCCGTTCGCCCTGGCGGTGGGGCCGCTGGTGCGTGGCCGCCTGGTGCGGATGGGCCCGGACGACCACGCGCTGCTGCTGACGATGCACCACGTGGTGAGCGACGGGTGGTCGGTCGGGGTGCTGGCGCGGGAGCTGGAGGTGCTCTACACCGCGTTCTCGCGTGGCGAGGCCGACCCGCTGCCGCCGCTGCCGGTGCAGTACGCGGATTACGCCGTGTGGCACCGGCGCTGGGTAAGCAGCCGCGCCGTGGAGGCGCAGGGAGAGTACTGGGCCCGGACGCTGGCCGGCGCGCCCGAGCTGCTGGAACTGCCCACCGACCGCCCGCGTCCGGCGCGGCAGGAATTTGCCGGCGCGTCGGTGAAGGTGGAGCTGGACGAGGCGCTGACCGCGGGGCTCCGGACGTTGTCGCAGCGGCATGGGACCACGCCGTACATGACGTTGCTGGCAGGGTGGGCGGTGGTGCTCGCCCGGCTGTCCGGCCAGGACGACGTGGTGGTGGGCACGCCCATCGCCAACCGGACGCGGCGGGAGATCGAGGGGCTGATCGGCTTCTTCGTCAACACGCTGGCGCTGCGGGTGGAGCTGTCGGGCGCGCCCACGGTGGCGGAGCTGCTGGGGCGCGTGCGCGAGCGGGCGCTGGAGGCGCAGCAGAACCAGGACTTTCCCTTCGAGCAGGTGGTGGAGCGGGTGCGGCCGGCGCGCAGCCTGTCGCACCTGCCCCTTTTCCAGGTCGCGCTGGCGTGGCAGGAGATGACCGGCGGCGAGCTGGAGCTGCCGGGCATCGCCGCGGCGCCGGTCGACGGGGTGGACGAGGAGGCGGCCGCGTTCGACCTGATGCTGAGCCTGGCGCCGAGCGGCGGGCGGATCACGGGCGAGGCGAACTACGCCACCGCGCTCTTCGATCGGGGGACGGTGGAGCGGTACGTGGGCTACCTCCACCGGGTGCTCCAGGCGATGGTCTCCGACGACCTGGCGCCGGTGGACCGGCTGGAGCTGCTCTCCGCGGCCGAGCGGCGCCGGGTGGTGGAGGAGTGGAACGCCCCCGGCGCCGCGGTCCACGCCGGCGCGTGCGTCCACGAGCTCTTCGAAGCCCAGGTGGAGCGGACGCCCGGCGCGGTGGCGGTGGTGTTCGACGGCCAGACGCTGACCTATGCGGAGCTGAACGCGCGGGCGAACCGGCTGGCGCACCACCTCCGCGCGCTCGGCGTGGGCCCCGACGCGCGGGTGGGGATCTGCGTGGAGCGCAGCGTGGAGATGGTGGTGGGGCTGCTGGGCATCCTCAAGGCCGGCGGCGCCTACGTTCCGCTCGACGCCAGCTACCCGGTGGAGCGGCTCCGCCAGATGCTCGAGGACAGTGCCCCCGCGGTCCTCCTGACGCACCCGCCGCAGGCCGCCA
The DNA here is from genome assembly GCF_035474595.1 of Longimicrobium sp. Taxonomy (NCBI): domain Bacteria; kingdom Pseudomonadati; phylum Gemmatimonadota; class Longimicrobiia; order Longimicrobiales; family Longimicrobiaceae; genus Longimicrobium; species Longimicrobium sp. Next base: position 3,653 of record NZ_DATIND010000042.1, on the reverse strand, counting down.
CCGCCGCCCTGCTGTCGGCGGGCTCCGCCATCCCGGTGCTCGACCTCGCCGCCGGCGAGCCGTGGGCCGTCCATCCGGCCACGAATCCCGGCCGGGACGGACTGGGGGCGGCGAACCTGGCGCACGTGCTCTTCACCTCGGGCTCCACCGGGCGTCCCAAGGGGGTGATGCTGGAGCACGGGAGCCTGGTGAACCGGCTGGCGTGGATGCAGGACCGGTACGGGATGCAGCCGGACGAGGCTCTCCTGCAGAAGACGCCCTTCTCCTTCGACGTCTCGTTCTGGGAGTTCTTCTGGCCGCTGATGGTGGGCGCCCGCCTGGTGATGGCGCGCCCCGGCGGCCACCGCGACCCGGCGTACCTCGTGGCTACCATCCGCCGCGAGGGGATCACCACGGCGCACTTCGTCCCCTCCATGCTCCCGCTCTTCCTGGAGCACCCGGAGTCGGAGACGTGCACCAGCCTGCTCCGCGTCCCCGTGAGCGGCGAGGCCGTCTCCATGGCGCTGGTGCGGCAGTTCCACGAGCGGCTTCCCGGCGCCGGCCTGTTCAACCAGTACGGGCCGACGGAATCCGGCGAGGTGACCGAGTGGGCGTGCGACCCCGGGGCGGAGCGCGTCTCCATCGGCCGGGCGATCCACAACTCGGCGGTCTACGTCCTGGACCGTGCCGGCGAGCCGGTGCCGGTGGGGGTGGCCGGCGAGCTGTTCATCGGCGGGGTGGCGGTGGCGCGCGGGTACCTGGGGCGGCCGCGGCTGACGGCGGAGCGCTTCGTCCCCGACCCCTTCGGCGAGCCGGGGGCGCGGCTGTACCGCACCGGCGACCTGTGCCGGTGGCTCGCCGATGGCACGCTGGAGTACCTGGGGCGCACCGACTTCCAGGTGAAGGTCCGCGGCTTCCGCGTGGAGCCGGGCGAGATCGAGGCGCGGCTGGCCTCGCACCCGGGCGTGCGCGAGGCGGTGGTGCTCGCGCTGGACGACGGGGCCGGCGGGAAGCGGCTGGTGGCGTACTTCGTGGGCGAGGCGCTGGAGAGCGAGGCGCTCCGCACGCACCTGTCCCGGCAGCTGCCGGAGTACATGGTTCCCGCGGCATTCGTGCGGCTGGACGCGCTTCCGCTGAATCCCAACGGAAAGCTGGACCGCCGCGCGCTCCCCGCGCCCGGCGCGGACGCGTTCGCTTCGCGTGGCTACGAGGCGCCGGAGGGGGAGACGGAGCAGACGCTGGCGGACATCTGGTCGGAGCTGCTGGGCGTGGAGCGGGTGGGCCGCGGCGACCACTTCTTCGCGCTGGGCGGGCACTCGCTGCTGGCGGTGCGCGTGGTCTCGCGTGTCCGGCAGGCGCTGGGCGTGGAAGCGTCGATCGGCGACCTCTTCGTCCGGCCGGTGCTGGCGGACTTCGCGCGCGGGCTGGAGACGGCCGCGCGGGCGGAGGAGACGGCGGTCGCGCCGGTGGAGCGCGGCGGGCCGATGCCGCTGTCGTTCGGGCAGCAGCGGTTCTGGTTCGTCGAGCAGATGCAGGGCGCGGGCGCGGCCTTCCACCTCCCGCTGCGCCTGCGGCTGAAGGGCGAGCTGGACCGCGAGGCGCTGGTGCGCGCGCTGGAGCGGATCGTGGCGCGGCACGAGGCGCTGCGCACCAGCTTCCCGGAGACGGAGGGCGTCCCCGCGCAGCGGATCTGGGCAGTGGAGGAGAGTCCGTTCCACCTGTTCGAGCAGGACCTCACCGCCCTGCCGGACGCGGAGGATGAGCTGCGCCGCCTGATGCGGGACGAGGTGGGCGCGCCGTTCGACCTGGCGCGGGGCCCGCTGGTCCGCGGGCGGCTGGTCCGCCTTGCCGGCGACGACCACGTGCTGCTCGTCACCATGCACCACATCGTCTCGGACGGATGGAGCATGGAAATCTTCACCCGCGAGCTGGGCGCGCTGTACGCCGCCTTCGCCCTCGGGCGTGCCGATCCGCTCCCGCCGCTGCCGGTCCAGTACGCGGACTATACGGCGTGGCAGCGGCACCGGATGGATGGAGACGTGCTGCGGAGGCAGGCCGACTACTGGCGCGAAACGCTTTCCGGCGCGCCGGAGCTGCTGGACCTGCCCACGGACCGCCCCCGCCCGGCGCGGCAGGACTTCGCCGGCGCGTCGCTGGGCGTGGAGCTGGACGAGGCGCTGGTGGCGGGGGTGGCGGCGCTCTCGCGGCGGCACGGGACCACGCCGTTCATGACGGTGCTGGCCGCGTGGGCGGTGGTGCTGGGCCGGCTCTCCGGGCAGGACGACGTGGTGGTGGGGACGCCGGCGGCGGGCCGCGGGAGCGGCGAGTTCGAGGGGCTGATCGGGTTCTTCGTCAACACGCTGGCGCTCCGGGTGGAGCTGTCGGGCGCGCCCACCGTGGCGGAGCTGCTCGGACGGGTGCGGGCGCGGGCGCTGGAGGCCCAGCGGAACCAGGACGTCCCCTTCGAGCAGGTGGTGGAGCGGGTGCGGCCGGCGCGCAGCCTGGCGCACACGCCCATCTTCCAGGCGATCCTGGCCTGGCAGGAGGTGCCGGGCGGCGGAGCGCTGGAGCTGCCGGGGCTCGAGGTGGTCCGGCTGGACGCGGTGGAGGAGGAGGCGGCGGCCCAGTTCGACCTGTCGCTCGGCCTGACGCCGGGCGGCGGGCGGATCGCGGGCAACGTGATCTACTCCACCGCGCTCTTCGACCGGGCCACGGTCGAGCGGTACGCCGGCTCCCTGCGCCGCGTGCTGGAAGAGATGGCCGCGGACGACGCGAAGCCGGTCAGCCGGCTGGACCTGCTCTCCGCGGCCGAGCGGCGCCGGGTGGTGGAGGAGTTCAACGACCGGCGGGCGAAGTCGCCGCGCGAAGCGTTCGTGCACGAGCGGTTCGAGACGCAGGTGGAGCGCACGCCCGGCGCGGCCGCGCTCGTCTTCGAGGACGAGACGCTGAGCTACGCGGAGCTGGACGCGCGGGCGAACCGGCTGGCGCACCACCTCCGCGCCCTGGGCGTGGGGCCGGACACGCGGGTGGGGATCTGCGCGGAGCCGGGGCTGGAGATGGTGGTGGGGGTGCTGGGGGTGCTCAAGGCGGGCGGCGGGTACGTGCCGCTGGACCCGGGCTACCCGGCGGAGCGCCTCGCGTACATCCTGGCCGACAGCGCCCCGGCGGCGGTGCTGGTGCAGGCGCACCTGCGTGATCGTGTCGAGAGCCCGGACGTCCCGTTGCTCGAGCTGGACGCCGCGGCGCCGGCGTGGGCTTCGCTCCCCGCGACCGGCCCGGGGCGCGGCGGGCTCACGCCGGAGCACCTGGCGTACGTGATCTACACCTCGGGCTCCACCGGCCGTCCCAAGGGTGTGCGCGTGCCGCACGGGAGCGTCGGCGCCACGCTGGCCGCCGCGCGTGACACGTTCGGGCTCGGTGCCGGCGACCGCGTGCCCTCGCTCGCCTCCTTCGCCTTCGACATCTGGCTGTTCGAGACGCTGCTTCCGCTGCTGGGCGGCGGCACCGTGCGGCTGGTCCCGCGCGACCGGGTGCCCGACGTGCCGCGGCTGGTGGAGGAGCTGGCCGGGTGCACCGCGCTGCACGCCGTGCCGGCGCTGATGCGGCGCATCGTGGAGGAGGTCCGCGCCACGCCCGGCGGGGTGCCGGGCACCCTGCGCCACGCCTTCGTGGGC
>NZ_DATIND010000041.1 GCF_035474595.1 Longimicrobium sp. | reverse complement strand
GCCCCTCCCCGGCGTCCGTCTGCGCGTATGTGGTCCCCGCGGCGAGATGGCGCCGGTCGGGGTGCCCGGCGAGGTGTGGATCTCGGGCGGAGGGGTCGCGCGCGGCTACCTGGGCCGGCCGGAGCTGAACGCCGAGAAGTTTGTCTCCATCGAGGGCGAGCGGGCCTACCGTACCGGCGACCGCGCCCGCTGGCGCACGGACGGCGTGCTGGAGTTCCTGGGGCGCACCGACGAGCAGGTCAAGGTGCGCGGCTTCCGCATCGAGCCCGGCGAGGTTGAGGCCGTGCTGCGCGAGCAACCGGGCGTCCGCGAGGCCGTCGTGCTGGCGAGGGAGGACGCTCCGGGGGACAGGCGCCTGGTCGCCTACGTCGTCCCGGGCGCGGAGGTGGTCGAGACCGTCGGCGGCGGCAGGGAGCAGGTGGCGGAGTGGGAAACGCTGTTCGACGACACCTACGCGCAGGACGAGGGGGAAGATCCCACTCTGGCGCTGAAAGGGTGGAACAGCAGCTACACGGGCGAGCCGATCCCGCGCGAGGAGATGCGCGCCTGGGTCGAGGACACAACGGACCGCATCCTGGCGCTGCGTCCGGAGCGGGTGCTGGAGGTCGGGTGCGGAACGGGGCTGCTGCTCTTCCGCGTGGCGCCGCACACGCAGGCGTACCACGGAACCGATTTCTCGGGCGTGGCGCTGGAGCACATCCGCCGGCATCTGGCGGGGCTGCCGCAGGTCACGCTCGCCGAGCGGGAGGGCGACCGGCTGGACGACTACGCGGGGGCGGGCTTCGACACCGTCGTCATCAACTCCGTCGCCCAGTACTTCCCGGACGTTGACTACCTGCTGCGCGTCCTCGAAGGCGCTGCGGCGGCGCTGCGGCCGGGTGGGCGGATCTTCGTGGGCGACGTGCGCAGCCTGCCGCTGGCGGGTGCGTTCCACGCCTCGGTGGAACTCGCCCGCGCGCCGGAGGGGCTGCCGATCGAGCAGCTGCAGGCGCGGGTGCGGCGGGGGATGGCGGAGGAGCAGGAGCTGCTGGTGGATCCGGCGCTGTTCGAGGCTCTCCGGGCGCGGATGCCCCGCCTGGGCCGCGTGGAAGTGCAGGTGAAGCGGGGCGAGTACGACAACGAGGTCTCGCGCTTCCGCTACGACGTCGTCCTCCACCTGGACGTGGAGCCCGCCGGGATGGTGGAGCCCGTCGTCCACCCGTGGGATGGCGAGGACACCGTCGGGCTGCGCGCGCGGATCGAAGGGAGCGCGCCGGCGCTGCTCGTCCGCGGCGTGCCCGACGCGCGGGTGCGGGAGCACGTCCGCGCGTACGAGCTGGTATCGGCCGGCGGCGGAGCGGCCAGCGCGGCGGCCGTGCGCTCCCTCGCGGCCGCGGACGCAGGCGGGATCGCTCCCGAGGCGCTGTTCGCGCTGGGCGAGGAGATGGGGCGTGCCGTGGAAGTGCGCCCCGGCGCGGCCGGCACGCTGGACGTGCTCTTCCATCCCGCCGGCGGGGTCTCGTCCTTCCCGGCACACCCGGACGAGGAGCAGCCCTGGGAGGCGTACGCGAACGACCCGCAGTGGGGTCGCCGCATGCGCGCGCTGGTCCCCGCGCTTCGCGAGGCCGCCCGCGCCCGGCTGCCGGAGTACATGGTGCCGAACGCCTTCGTGGTGCTGGAGGCGCTGCCGGTTACCCCCAACGGCAAGGTGGACCGCGCGGCGCTGCCCGCGCCCGACACGCCCGGCTCGCGCGGGGAAACGTACGTTGCGCCGCGCACCCCCGCCGAGGAGCGGATGGCGGGCATCTGGGCGCAGGTGCTGGGGATGGAGCGGGTCGGCGGGGAGGACAACTTCTTCGACCTGGGCGGCCACTCGCTGCTCGCGACGCAGCTGGTCTCGCGGGTGCGGGAGGCGTTCCGGACCGAGCTGCCGCTGCGAGCGGTGTTCGAGGCGCCGACGCTGGCGGAGCTGGCGGGCCGCGTGGAGGCGCTCATGGCGGAGGCGGCTGCGGATGCCGCAGCCCCGCCGCTGGTGCCGGTGCCGCGGGACGGCTCGCCGCTGCCTCTGTCTTTCGCGCAGCAGCGACTGTGGTTCATCGAGCAGCTGGAGCCGGGGAGCACCGCCTATCACATGCCCTCCGCGCTGCGACTGCGCGGACCGCTGGACGCGCGCGTGCTGGAGCGCGCGCTGGGCGAGGTGGTGTGCCGGCACGAGGCGCTGCGCACCACGTTCGGCGAGAGCGAGGGAGTGCCCTTCCAGGTGGTGCACCCCACCGGCACGGCGCGCCTGGAGGTGACCGACCTGTCCAGCCTGGCCGCGGAGGAGCGCGAGGCCGAGGCTCTCCGGCTCGCCGGGGAAGAGGCGCAGCGCCTCTTCGACCTGCGCCGCGGGCCGCTGCTGCGCACCCGCCTGCTGCGCCTGGCGGAGGACGATCACGTGCTGGTGCTGGCCATGCACCACGTCGTCAGCGACGGCTGGAGCATGGGGGTGCTCGACCGCGAGCTGGGCGCGCTCTACGAGGCGTTCGCGCGCGGCGAGGCATCGCCGCTGCCGGAGCTGCCGGTGCAGTACGCCGACTTCGCCGTCTGGCAGCGCGCCTGGCTCAGCGGCGAAGTCCTGGAGCGGCAGATCGCCTGGTGGCGCGAGCGCCTGGCCGGCGCGCCCCCGCTCCTGGAGCTCCCCACGGACCATCCCCGCGCCGCGACACTGGACAGCCGCGCCGGTCGCGTGTACCGCGCACTCCCGCCCGAGACGGCCGAGGGGGTGCGGGCGCTGGCCAGGCGCGAGGGGGCCACGCTGTACATGGTGCTGCTCGCCGCGCTGGACCTGCTGCTGGCGCGCTGGTCGGGGCAGGACGACGTGGTCGTCGGCACGCCCATCGCCAACCGGACGCGGCGCGAGACCGAGGGGCTGATCGGTTTCTTCGTCAACACGCTCGCGCTGCGCGCCGATCTCTCCGGCAACCCGTCGTTCCAGGCGCTGCTGGGACGGGTGCGGGAGGGGACGCTGGGGGCGTACCAGCACCAGGAGGTGCCGTTCGAGCGCCTGGTGGAAGAGCTGCAGGTGGAGCGCTCCCTGAGCCACACGCCGCTCTTCCAGGTGATGTTCTCGCTCATCGACGGCGGCGGCGTCGCGCGGCCGTTCAGCGGCCTGGAGGTGGAGCTCTACCCGGTCGGCGGTGGCGCGGCGAAGTTCGACCTGGACGTGATGGTGGTGGAGCAGGAGGGCGGTCTGGAGGTCGCGTTCACCTGGCGTGAGGAGCTGTGGGACGCGTCCACGCTGGAGCGCCTGGCGGGGGCGTACGCACTGCTGCTGGAAGCCGCCGCGGCCGATGCAGGCCGGCGCGTCCTGGACATCCCGCTGATGGCGGATGCGGAGCGGCATCGGCTGCTCCGGGACTGGAACCCCACGACCGCCGAGTTCCCGCGCAAGTGCATCCACGAGCTGTTCGCGGAGCAGGCCGGGCGCACACCGGAGGCAGTGGCCCTGGTCTACGCGGACGAGACGCTGACCTACGCCGAGCTCGACCGCCGCTCCGACGCGCTCGCCCGGCGCCTGGCCGCGCTCGGCGCGGGGCCGGAGGTGCGGGTGGGGATCTGCGTGGAGCGCGGGGTGGAGATGGTCGTCGGCATCCTGGGCATCCTCAAGGCGGGCGGCGCCTACGTGCCGCTGGACCCGCAGTACCCGGCCGAGCGGCTGTCGTATATCCTCGCCGATGCTGGCGCGACGCTGCTGCTGGCGCAGGAGCGGCTGCGGGACCGCCTCCCCGGGTTCGCGGGGGAGGTCCTGCTCCTCGACAGCGACGCGGGTGACGACGTACGGACCGCGGAACCTCGTGCCGCGTCTCCCGAAAACCTCGCCTACGTCATCTACACCTCGGGCTCCACGGGCCTGCCCAAGGGGACCGAGGTGCCGCACCGCGCCATCCCCGGCTTCTTCCAGGGCGCGGAGTACGCGCGCTTCGGCGAGGGCGCCGTGGTCCTGCAGCACTCGTCGGTCTCGTGGGACGCGCTGACGCTGGAGCTGTGGCCGGCGATCCTCTCCGGCGGCACGTGCGTCCTGTACCCGGGGCAGACGTCGGAGCCGGGGCTGCTCGGCGAGCAGGTGCGCAGGCACGGCGTGAACACGCTGTGGCTGACGGCGGCGTACTTCAACCTGATCGTCGACACCGCGCCGGAGATCCTGGAAGGGGTCGCGCAGGTGATGACCGGAGGCGAGGCGGTGAGCGTGCCGCACGTGCGCCGCGCGCTGGAGCTGTACCCCCGGCTGCGGCTGGTCAACGGCTACGGTCCCAGCGAGACCACGGTCTTCGCCACCTGCTACCCCGTCCCCGCGGACTTCGACGCGCCCTCCGTCCCGCTCGGCACGCCTGTCGGCGACCGGCGCGTCTACCTGCTGGACGGCCGGGGGGAGCTGGTGCCGGAGGGCGCGGTGGGCGAGCTGTGCATAGGCGGGCCGGCAGTCGCGCGGGGGTACCTGGCGCGGCCCGGGCTGACGGCGGAGCGGTTCATCCCCGACCCGTTCGGCGAGCCGGGCGCGCGCTTGTACCGCTCGGGCGACCGGGCGCGGCTGCGTGCGGAGGGCGGGCTGGAGTTCGTGGGGCGGACGGACTTCCAGGTCAAGATCCGCGGCTTCCGCGTGGAGCCGGGCGAGATCGAGGCGCGGCTGGCCGGGCACCCCGGCGTCCGTGAGGCGGCGGTCGTCGTCCGTGCGGAGGCGGATGGGGAGAAGCGGCTGGTGGCGTACTACGTGGCCGCGGAGGGCGTGGAGCCGGAGGCGATGCGGGCGCACCTTGCGGAGCTTCTTCCGGGGCACATGGTGCCGGCGGCGTACGTGCGGCTGGAGGAGCTTCCGCTGACCCCGCACGGCAAGGTGGACCAGCGGGCGCTGCCCGCGCCGGAGGGCGAGGCATACGCGAGGCAGGCCTACGAGGCGCCGGTGGGGGAGGTGGAGTCGGCACTGGCGGGGATCTGGGCAGAGGTGCTGCGGATCGAGCGCGTGGGGCGGTGGGACCACTTCTTCGACCTGGGAGGGCACTCGCTGCTCGCCACGCGCGTGGCGTCGCGGATCGCCGGGGTGCTCGGGGTGGAGGTCCCGCTGCGGGCGGTGTTCGAGGCGCCGGCGCTGGCCGAGCTGGCGCGCCGCGTGGAGGTGGTGCGGGCGGAGACGCGTGGCGGCGCCGGAGCCCCGCCGCTGGTGCCGGCACCGCGCGACGGCTTGCCGCTGCCGCTGTCGTTCGCGCAGCAGCGGCTGTGGTTCATCGAGCAGCTGGAGCCGGGGAGCATCGCCTACCACATGCCCTCCGCGCTGCGGATCCGCGGACCGCTGGACGCGCGCGTGCTGGAGCGCGCGCTGGGCGAGGTGGTGCGCCGACACGAGGCGCTGCGCACCACCTTCGGCGAGACCGGGGGAGAGCCCTTCCAGGTGGTGCACCCCGCCGGCGCGGCATGGCTGGAGGTGACCGACCTGTCCGGCCTCGCCGAGGAGGAGCGCGAAGCCGAGGCCCTCCGGCTCGCCCGGGAAGAGGCGCAGCGCCCCTTCGACCTGATCGCGGGGCCGCTCTTCCGTACGCGGCTGCTGCGCCTGGGCGCGGACGATCACGTGCTGGTGCTGGCCATGCACCACGTCGTCAGCGACGGCTGGAGCATGGGGGTGCTTTCCGGCGAGCTGGCCACGCTCTACGAGGCGTTCGCGCGCGGCGAGGCGTCGCCGCTGCCGGAGCTGCCGGTGCAGTACGCCGACTTCGCGATGTGGCAGCGCGCCTGGCTCAGCGGCGAGGTCCTGGAGCGGGAGATCGCCTGGTGGCGCGAGCGCCTGGAGGGGGCGCCGCCCGTGCTGGAGCTCCCGACGGACCGCGCCCGGCCGGCGATGCCGGGTCCCCGCGCCGGACATGTGTTCCGCGTACTCCCGCCCGAGACGGCCGAGAGGGTGCGGGCGCTGGCCAGGCGCGAGGGGGCCACGCTGTACATGGTGCTGCTCGCCGCGCTGGACCTGCTGCTGGCGCGCTGGTCGGGGCAGGAGGACGTGGTCGTCGGCACGCCCATCGCCAACCGGACGCGGCGCGAGA
>NZ_DATIND010000040.1 GCF_035474595.1 Longimicrobium sp. | reverse complement strand
GAAGTCGCAGCAACAACTACGGGAAGCCTCGCAAACTGCGCGAGGCTGATCCGCTCATTCTGTGGCATCAGCGCTCACGACCACTGTCCTTTCATCCTCCGTGGTCGCGCGCAGCGCGGTGTTCGACTCAGGATGACGTCGCCGGGGGACGTAAGTTGTTTGCAGATGGCGATCTACATCTCCGCGGCCAGCAGCCGGTCGGCGGCGCGGAGGCCGGAGATGACGGCACCCTCGACGTTCGGCGCGACGAGGTAGTCGCCGGCGAAGGCGACGCGCGGCTGGTCGGCGTCCGGGCGCTCGGCGCGGAGGCGCGCGAGGTGGTGCAGGTAGCCCGCGCCGAACACCGTCCACCCGTGCTCCCAGCGGTAGACGCGGACGGTGCGGATCATCCGCTCGATGGCGGGGAACGGCTTCGCCAGATCGGGGAGGATGGCGGCGAGCGCCTGCTCCGCAGTGGCGCCCCACAGCGCCGCGCCCGCCTCGGGGAGCGGGAGCGCGACGAGGACGCCCATCCCCGGCGCCACCAGACCGGGGAGCTTGGCCTCCTGCGAGCACACGGCCGCGAGGACCTTCGACTCTCCGCGCGCGAACGACAGCCCGAACCAGCGCGCGCCCACCGGCCGGTCGAGCACCACGGCGATCGTCGCCGTCGGCCGCACGGGGACGGCCCCCAACCAATCGCCCATGCGCGGCATCGAAGCGTGGGCCAGCCCGCGCGCGGCGGGGGCGGGAAGGGCCACGACCGCGGCGTCGAAGCGCTCCGGGTCCCCATCCCCCGAAATCTCCACCCCTGAGCCGTCCGCCGAGACCGCCCGGACCGCGGCGCCGACCCGCACCTCGCCACCCGACTGGCGGACGGACGCCGCCAGCGCGTCGCAAAAGCCGCGGGCACCGCCGCGCAGCGCCAGCACGTCCAGCGACGTCCCCTGCCGCGCCAGCGCGTGGTAGAAGGCGGCGCTCGCCTCGTCCGCACGGGTGCCGTAGAGCGTGCAGAGCATCGGATCGGCGAGAAGATCCACGAAGTCGTGCCCCATCTCCCGCGCGCCCCACGCGGCGATCGACTCGCGGTCCAGCCCGGCGGCCGCCGCCTGCTCCAGCGCGTCCATCCGCAGCGCGTCCCCATGCCGGTGGAGATACGGGAGATAGTGCGTGCCGAGCCTGAACTTGAGGCCGAACGGGATCGCCCCCGAGGCGAGCATGGACGTGGGCGAGCCGTACACCACCTCGTGCGCCGCGCCCCGCCGCCAGAGCGCGTCGCGCCCGCTGGTGCGCTCGCACAGCGCGCCCGCGCCCGCCTCGCGCAACAGGCGCAGGAAGCGGGTGTACACCGAGCCGAACAGCTGCGTGGCCGTGTCGACGCGGCACCCGTCGACCTCGTCGGTGCGCGTGCGCCCGCCCCACGCCGGCGCCGCCTCGAGCACGGTCACGCGGGCGCCGCCGCGCGCCAGCCGGAACGCCGCCGCCAGCCCCGCGGGCCCGCCGCCGACCACGGCCACGCGCATCCCCGCCGCCGCCGACGCGCCGCTCATCGCCCGCGCCCCGGGAACGGACGGTTGCAGCGGACGAACGCCCGATCTAGCTTCTTCCCCATCACCCCATCCCCCTCCGGAGATCCATGAAACGCAGAGACTTCCTTCTGCAGGGCGGCGCCGCCGCGGCGGGCCTGGCCGCGGGGTCGGCGCTGCTGCCGCGCGTGCTGGGCGCCCAGCCGGTGCGCGAGGCGTGGCTGGCCGACCCGGCCACCCGCGAGCTGGCCATGCGCGCCATCGACGCCGCGCGGGCTGCCGGGGCCACGTACGCCGACGTGCGCATCTCGCGCAACCGCCAGCAGTCGCTGGGCACGCGCGAGCGCCAGATCACCTTCTTCAACGACAGCGACACCTACGGCTTCGGCGTGCGCGTGCTGGCCAGCGGCGCGTGGGGCTTCGCCGCCAGCCGCGACGTGAACGCCGAGGAGGTGGTCCGCGTGGCCCGCCAGGCGGTGGCCCAGGCGCGCGCCAACGGCGCGGCGATGAAGCGGCCGATCGAGCTGGCGCCCACCGAGCGCTTCCCCGACGGGAAGTGGAGCGCGCCGGTGCAGATCGACCCGTTCAACGTGCCCATCGAGGAGAAGGTGGACCTGCTGCTGCGCGCCAACGCCGAGGCGCTGAAGGTGCAGGGCGCGCGGTTCGTGCGGTCGTCCATGTTCTTCCTGAAGCAGGAGAAGAGCTTCGCCAGCACCGAGGGCAGCTACCTGGAGCAGACGTACTTCCGCGCCTACCCCAGCATGAACGTGACCGCCGTGGCGCCCGACTTCTCGGACTTCCAGGGGCGCGAGAGCACCGACATCGCCCCGCGCGGGATGGGGTACGAGCACGTCCGCGACGCCCGCCTGGTGGAGAACGCCGGCCGCTGGGCGCAGGAGGCGGTGGCCAAGCTCTCCGCGAAAGCCGTGCAGCCGGGGCGCTACGACCTGGTTCTCCTTCCCACGCATCTCTGGCTCACCATCCACGAGTCCATCGCCCACCCCACCGAGCTGGACCGGATCATGGGGTTCGAGGCGAACTACGCCGGCACCTCGTTCGTCTCGCCGCCCGCCGACTTCCTGGGCAAGTTCCGCTACGGCCCGGAGTTCATGAACATCCAGGGCGAGCGCAGCACCCCGGGCACCCTGTCGGCCACCGGATGGGACGACGAGGGGGTGAAGCCCGACGAGTTCCTGATCGTGAAGAACGGCGTGGTGAACGACCTGCAGACCACGCGCGAGCAGGCGCCGTGGCTGGCCGACTGGTACCGCCAGCAGGGGCGCCCGGTGCGCAGCCACGGCAACTCGTACGCCCAGAGCTGGGCCGACGTGCAGTTCCAGCGCATGCCCAACGTGAACCTCCTTCCCGACCCGGCGAAGGACACCAGCGTGGAGGAGCTGATCGCCGGCGTGAAGGACGGGATCCTGATCGACGGCGACGGGAGCTTCTCGATCGACCAGCAGCGCTACAACGCGCAGTTCGGCGGGCAGGTGTTCAAGGAGATCAAGGACGGGAAGATCACCGGCCCGCTGAAGGACGTGGCCTACCAGATGCGCACCCCCGAGTTCTGGAACTCGATGGATGCCATCGGCGGCCGCGGCACCTACTTCATCGGCGGCTCGTTCTTCGACGGCAAGGGGCAGCCCAGCCAGGTGAACGCCGTCAACCACGGCTCGCCCGCGGCCCGCTTCCGCCGCGTCAACGTCATCAACACCGGACGCAAGGCCTGACATGCCCGCCAAATACATCTCGCGCGACGAGGCCGAGGCCATCGCCCGGCGCACCCTCGCCTTCACCACCGCCGACGACGCGCGGGTGAACCTGCAGAGCGCCACGCACGGCAACACCCGCTTCGCCCGCAACCAGGTGTCCACCGCGGGCGACGCGTACGACGCCACGCTCACCGTCACCACCGCCTTCGGGAAGAAGACGGCGTCGGCGACCACGAACCGCTTCGACGAGGAGTCGCTGCGCAGCGTCGTCCAGACCGCCGAGCGGCTGGCGCGGCTGGTGCCCGAGGACCCCGAGTACCTGGGCGAGCTGGGCGCGCAGCAGTACCCGCGCACCAGCGGCTACTTCGAGAGCACGGCCAACCTCACCCCCGAGCAGCGCGCCGCGGCGGTGAACGCCATCACCCGCCCGGCCGAGGCGCAGGGGCTGATCTCCACCGGCTTCCTGGACATCGTCACCGGCTCCACGGCGGTGGCCACGAAGAAGGGGCTCTTCGCCTACGACACGTCGACCGTCTCCAACCTGACCACCACGGTGCGCACGCCCGACGGCACCGGCTCCGGCTGGGCGGGCGGCGCGGCGAACGACTGGACGCGGATGAACCCCGCGGAGATGGCCGACCGCGCCATCCGCAAGGCGCAGCTCTCGCGCAACCCCAGGGCGGTGGAGCCGGGGAAGTGGACGGTGATTCTGGAGCCCACCGCGGTCGCCAACATCGTGCAGCTGATGGCCGGGTCGATGGACGCGCGACAGGCCGACGAGGGGCGCTCGTTCTTCTCCAAGGCGGGCGGCGGCAACAAGATCGGCGAGAAGTTCCTGGACCAGCGCGTGACCCTGGTCTCCGACCCGGCCAGCGGCATCGCGCCGGTCTCGGCGTTCAGCAACCAGGGGCTGCCCAACCGCCGGATGGTGTGGGTGGAGAACGGCGTGCTGCGCAACCTGCAGTACAGCCGCTTCTGGGCGCAGCGCCAGAACCGCGAGCCCACGGGGTTCGCCGACGGCTTCGAGATGGCCGGCGGGAACAGCACGATCGAGGAGATGATCCGCTCCACCGAGCGCGGGCTGCTGGTCACGCGCTTCTGGTACATCCGCGCCGTGGACCCGCGCACGATCCTGTACACGGGCCTCACGCGCGACGGAACCTTCCTGATCGAGAACGGCCAGATCACCAGCGCCGCCAAGAACCTGCGCTGGAACGAGTCGCCCATCTTCATGCTGAACAACGTGGAGGCGATGAGCGCCCCGGTGCGCGTCTCGGCCAACGAGAGCGGCGACGCCGACGGCCCCGTCGTCGTACCCGCCGTGAAGGCGCACGACTTCACCTTCACCTCGCTGTCGGACGCGGTGTGATCGCCGGCGCGATGGAGAAGTTCTGAGGGAGGGCCGGCGCCGCCGGGGCCCTCACCCGAAAAAATGAGCAGGGGAAGACGGTACGGCTGTCTTCCCCTGCTCACTTTTTCGACCTCTCCCAAACTGCCTGGGAGAGGTAACAGCACAAGATAAACCGCGAGGGATACTTCGGCAGCGGTGAGTTCTCCCCCTCCCCCAGGCAGTTTTTGGGGAAGGGGGCCGGGGGGAGAGGGCCCCAGCGGCGCAGCCGCGATGCCGTTTCCGTTCGCGAGCGCAGATGACGTCGCGATGCCGCCTCAGCCGATGCGCGGCACGAGGAAGATGGCGAGCGCGACCAGGAGCCACACCGCGAGCCCGCCCGCCAGCGCCAGCCGGAAGTCCACGCGCGGCGCGAGCGCCCAGCAGACGGCGAGATACGCGAGGTACGCGGGGATGGTCTTCGCGCCCGCGACGCAGGCTTCGCGCAGCCCCGCCGGGTCGCCGCGCACGCCGACGAGCCAGAGCGAGATCAGCCCCAGGCTGGGGAAGAGCGGGAGGATGCCGGGAAGCACCGTCCCGCGCCTGGCCGACCACGCGATCACCGCCGTCATCACCCCGCCGGCCAGCGCCTTCCAGAAGATGTCCATCGGGCTACTCGGGGTCGCGGTGCACGGTGTCGGGCGAGAAGGCGGGGAGGCACACGGCCACGTACTCCGCGCCGCCGGCTTCGGGCGTGCTGTAGCGGATCCACTCGCCCGCGCGCGTCACCACCGCCTGCCCGGCGCGGACGTCCAGCGCGCCGCCCTCGTGCTCCACCCGCAGCATCCCCGCGAGCACCACGGTGATCTCCTCGAACTCCGGCCGCTGCCCCGGCTCCACCCACCCCTCGGGCGACTTCATCCGCGCGACGCTCACCGCCGAGTGGCCGCTGTTCACGCGTCCGGCGTACTCCTCGATCCGCTTGGGCTTCGTCCCCGCCGCCTCGATGATGGATGGTGCCTCGATCAGCGTCGGCATGGCATTCGGTCTCCGTGAAAAAGTGCGAGAGTGCGAGAGTGCGAGAGTGCGAAAGTAAATGCGAGAGCTCGCGCGGGGGTTGTCCGTCGGGCCCGGTTTGGCGAGCTTTGCGTCCCCCATTTTCCATCATCTCCAGACTCGTGCCGATCTTGAGAACCTCTGTCCTCCTCGCGGCGGCGCTGCTCGCGCTGTCGGCGTCGTCCCTGCGCGCGCAGACTGCCGTCATCACCGGCTTCGACGACCTGGACTGGGGCGCCAGCCGCGACAGCGTGACCACCTACTGGCGCGAGACCCCGGCCGCGGAGCGGCGCGAGCGCGGCGTGTCGTTCCTCACCTTCAAGCCGTGGGAGGGGATGTCGTGGGTCGCCGGCGTGGACGACCGCGACGGGTTCGTGTACCTCGAGGGCACGTCGCTCCCCTTCTCCACGCCCGCTGCCTGCGAGGCCCTGTTCGACCGCTACGTGGCCGGCCTCGTGCGGCGGTTCGCGGGGATCACCCCGATCGGCGGGAAGAGCAACCCGGGCGGCGGCAAGCTGTGCGACAACGTGCGCAGCGGCACGGCGCAGGCCGTCGTGGCGTGGCGCGACCCCGTGAACGGCGCGGCCTCCGCGATCCGCATCAGCGAGGAGGGCCAGGTCATCTGGACGATGGGAACGGCCTCGTTCCAGCGCTGGCGCGCCGCCGGGCGTGATGCCGCGCCGTCCGCCGCGGCCGATCCGTCCGCCGCGGGGACCGCATCGGCGATCGAGGGGTTCGACAGCCGGCTGTTCGATCCGCGCGCGGCCGAGCTCCGCTTCGCCTGGGGCACGCCGCGGGCGGAGATCGAGCGCGCGCTGGGGCGGCCGCTGATGACGGACGAGCGCGACCTGCCCGCCGGCACGGGCGACCTGCTGTACACGGACGACGACGGCCACGGGCTCGCGTTCACCATCGACCCCGCGAAGGGGCTGGTGCGCGGGGTCAGCTCCACCGGGCTGGCCGGAGCGGACGCGCCCTGCGCCGAGGTGTGGGAGCGCCTGCGCGCCCGCATCGCCGCGCGGATGCCGGGCGTCACGCCACGCGGGGGGATGGTGAACCCGCGCGGCGGCGACCTGTGCCAGGCGGTGAAGGAGGGCACCGCGTTCGCCGAGATGGTGTGGACCGCCGCCGATGGCTCCGCGCTCACGCTGCGCATCGGCGAGCGGTCGGGCGGGATCTCCATCATCGCGACGTCGGCCGGGTTCCAGCGCTGGTTCGAGTCCTCGCCGCTGGGGCGCACGCGGGCGGAGCGCATCCGCCGCGCTGCGGGCGGTGCCGCGCGGTGACGCCGCCGCGCGTAACCGGGCCCGGTGCAAGGCCTTGAAGTGGGGAGAGGGGGATTCCGGGGGTTGAAAAATCCCCGAATCCCGCTATCTTACAAGGCTCGCTACGCACCGGTAGCTCAATTGGCAGAGCAGGGGACTCTTAATCCCAAGGTTGAAGGTTCGATTCCTTCCCGGTGCACTGGTCGCTGCCCCTTGGTGTAACTGGCAACACGCCTGACTCTGGATCAGGAGAGTCCTGGTTCGATCCCAGGAGGGGCAATAGCAGGCCCGGCACGCACTTCGGTCGTGCCGGGCCTCGTTCGTTTCCGCCCCTGTAGGCGTTGCGGCCGGGCGA